>JAESTY010000349.1 GCA_016763355.1 Immundisolibacteraceae bacterium | reverse complement strand
TTAATGCTTTAAGTTTTTCGTATGGTTCGGCAACTCCGTAGCGGCGCATGACGGTTTGAATGGCTTCAGCCAGTACTTCCTGATTGGCTTCAAGGTCTGCTGCTAATTTTTCCGCATCAAGCTCGAGTTTGCCCAGACCTTTATGCAATGACCGCAATGCGATCACTGCATAGCCATAGGCGCTGCCAACACTTCGAATTACCGTGGAGTCGGTAAGGTCGCGTTGTAGCCTCGATAAAGGTAGTTTGCGGGCGAAATGTTCGAGTAATGCGGTGGCAATGCCAAAGTTACCTTCCGCATTCTCGAAATCAATGGGGTTCACTTTGTGGGGCATGGTCGAGGAGCCCACTTCTCCGGCGATCACTCGCTGGCGAAAATAGCCGAGTGATATGTAGCTCCAGATATCCCTGCAAAGATCAATCAAAATGGTGTTTATGCGGCTCTGGCAGTCAAACAGTTCGGCCATGTAATCGTGGGGCTCGATCTGGGTGGTGTGGTGATTGATGGCCAGTCCCAGCCCGGAGATAAATTGTGCGCTTATCGCCGGCCAGTCTAGTTCTGGATAGGCTGCCAAATGGGCGTTGAAATTACCGACTGCGCCGTTAAATTTTCCTAGTAGTTCAATACCGGCGAGTTGGCTGGTTTGTCGGCGAAGTCTGGCCAGTGTATTCGCCAGTTCTTTGCCAATGGTGGTTGGCGATGCGGTTTGGCCATGGGTGCGTGCCAGCATGGGTACGTCACCGTGCTTTTTAACCAGTTCGGCCAGCGCCGCGTCAATATCTGCTAGCAGCGGCTGCATTACTTGTTGTTGTCCAGCCTGCAGCATGAGCGCGTGAGACAGGTTGTTGATGTCTTCCGAAGTACAGGCGAAATGAATGAATTCAATCGCAGGTGCCAGTTCCGGGTCTTCAGCTAGCTGTTCTTTTAAAAAGTATTCAACCGCCTTTACGTCTTGATTGGTGGTCGATTCGATGGTCTTAATCCGCAGTGCACCAACTTCATTAAAATCGGTGTGAATCAACCGCAGCCGCTTTATTGCAGCGTCACTAAAAGGCGCAAGCTCAATAATCCCAGGGGTGGCGGCCAATAAAATAAGCCACTCGATTTCGACATGTAATCGATAACGAATCAGGCCTGATTCGCTAAAGATGGTTGCCAGTTCGGTGGTGTGGCGCTGGTAACGTCCGTCAAGGGGTGACAGGGCGGTCAGAGATGTAATGCTCATGCGATCTGTAGTCTCGAAATTCAGGATGGGGAGTGGCGTCGGTGATATAGCCTTCAATGCTATAATTCTACCCTTTTTGGCGGCCGGTTCCTTGCTGTTCCTTGGTGTTCCTTAACTGGCGCAAGGCGTTAAACATGGGGCTACCCATGGTCGCAAATATTAACCCTGGGCGGGTTAATGTGGAGCAACCACTATTAACACCGACTGGTTAGCCCTGAATAGTTCCCAGGTTATGCCGACAATCTGTTTGCAAGCAGGAATCGTTGGCGCTGTTCCTAAAATTAATATTGTCTAGATTGGTTGCAGCGAGGTAGCCGATCAGAAATTAATTCAAGCTCTGAAACGTTGCGCCTGTTGTAAGTGGGTTTGCGCACAGTTGTTGCGCCACACTAGCTTTTCGGTGAGTTTCGATTCAGAAGTTCCAGGTTACAAATTTCGTATGGAGATGTTGGTATGAGTTCAAAGTTTTCCTTTACTCGCAAATCGCTGCAGTCTAGCGATCAGAGCGTTGATTATTATAGTTTGCCTGCTCTGGTTGAAAACGGCATGGCAGACGTATCTCGGTTACCTTTGTCGATTCGTGTACTACTAGAGTCGGTGTTGCGTAATCAGGATCATGCAGCGGTGGAAGATAGCCATATCGATGCGCTGATGAACTGGGGCAAGCCGGGTAATAACGGCGAAGTACCATTTATCCCGGGTCGTGTGGTGTTGCAGGATTTCACCGGTGTGCCCTGTGTAGTGGATCTAGCAGCGCTGCGCAGTGCGATGAAACGGGCTGGCAAGGATCCTAGCAGGATTGAACCATTGGTACCGGTAGATCTGGTTATTGACCATTCGGTGCAGGTCGATAAAGCCGGTAGTGCCAGCGCATTGCAGCAGAACAGTGATCTGGAATTTACTCGCAACAAAGAGCGCTATGAATTTTTACGCTGGGGTCAGGGTGCTTACGAAACCCTGAACATCACACCGCCATCGGTCGGCATTGTTCATCAGGTCAATCTTGAGCATCTGGCAAAGAGCGTGCTAATTAAGCAGCAGAATGGCTCGGTCGCTTATCCTGATTCCCTGGTTGGAACCGATTCTCACACCACCATGATTAATGGATTGGGTGTGGTTGGCTGGGGTGTGGGCGGAATCGAAGCTGAAGCCTGCATGCTCGGTCAGCCGATTTATATCCCCATGCCCGAAGTCATTGGTTTCCGTCTTACCGGCAAAATGCAGGACGGTGTTACCGCAACCGATCTGACACTGACCATTGTTCAGCAGCTGCGAAAATACGGTGTGGTTGGCAAGTTCGTGGAATTTTTTGGTGAAGGTCTCGATTCATTGCCGTTGGCAGATCGGGGCACCATCGCCAATATGGGGCCCGAATACGGTGCCACCATGGGTTTCTTTCCGGTTGATGAGGAGACCCTGAATTACCTGCGTATTACGGGGCGTTCTGAGACGCAGATTCAGTTAGTAGAAGATTATTATCGTGCTCAGGGTATGTTCCGCACCGCAGAAAGCCCTGATCCAGAATTTACCGATGTACTTGAATTAGACATGAGCACCGTGGTGCCAAGTCTGGCCGGACCGCGGCGTCCCCATGACCGGGTGGCGCTGAAGGAGATGGCCAGTCAGTTTAATCAAAGTCTTCAGCAGCCGGTGGCCGATGAGGGCTTTGGTGTGGTTGATGCGGATGCGGGTGCTGAGGTCCCAGGTTTTGATGGCGCGCGTCTCGAGCATGGTTCTTTGGTGATCGCGGCAATTACCAGTTGTACCAATACTTCCAGTCCAGGAGTGATGGTTGCCGCTGGGTTAGTGGCGAAAAAGGCAGTCGAAAAAGGGCTATCAGTGCCTTCAACAGTTAAAACAAGTCTGGCCCCAGGTTCACGGGTAGTGACCGGCTATCTGGAAAAGGCGGGTCTGCAGGAACCGCTAAATTCGATTGGTTTTCAAACTGTTGGTTATGGCTGTACCACCTGCATCGGTAATTCAGGTCCACTGGACGAGGCGATTGTTGATGTTATCAATGACCAGGATTTAGTCGTCAGCGCGGTGCTCAGTGGTAATCGCAACTTCGAAGGCCGGGTAAGCCCACATACCAAGGCTAACTACCTTGCATCTCCTCCCCTGGTGGTGGCTTATGCGCTCGCCGGAAACGTTAATATCAATTTTGAAACTCAGCCAATTGGTAACGGTAGTGATGGTCAGCCGGTGTTTTTTAAGGATATCTGGCCTTCGACCGCAGAAGTTGCCGAGGCAATGCAGTTGGCCAATGATCCGGCGCTTTATGCAGCTGGCTATAAAGATGTGGCCACCAGTAATGCCGATTGGAACGCGATTGAAGCCGATGACTCAGCAGCGGTGTATGACTGGAAGGGTGATTCAACCTATATCCAGGAGCCGCCTTTCTTTGTGGATTTTCCAGAAAATGCCGAGCCTATTGGGCCGATCAATGGCGCGCGGGCGTTATTAAAACTGGGTGATTTTGTCACCACCGACCATATTAGCCCAGCGGGCGTGATTCCTGATGACGGTCCTGCTGCCGCCTACCTGCTGGAAAATGGTGTCGATAAAGCCGACTGGAACAGTTTTGGTTCACGCCGTGGTAATGACCGGGTAATGGCCCGCGGTACCTTTGGCAATATCCGTTTAAAGAATGACCTGGTGGCGCCACGCGAAGGTGGCTGGACTCAATACCTGCCGACCGGAGAAGAATTATCGGTTTATGATGCGGCGCAAAAATATCGCGCTGACGGTACGCCGCTTGTATTGCTTGCTGGCGAGATGTATGGCGCTGGTTCGTCCCGCGATTGGGCTGCTAAAGGTACTTTCCTGCTTGGTGTTAAAGCGGTGGTTGCGCAAAGTTATGAGCGTATTCATCGCAGTAACCTGATTGGTATGGGTGTGTTGCCGTTGCAGTATCTGCCTGGTGAGAGTGCCGAAACCCATGGTCTTTCCGGTCACGAGCAGTTTGATGTGCCTGACCTGGGTGACACGGTTAAGCCAGGTGATCATCTGACCCTGCGGGTGACCGACGCCAAAGGCAGTCGAGATATTAAGGTGTTAGCCCGTATCGATACGCCGATTGAGGTCGATTACTACCGCCATGGTGGTATTTTGAATTACGTATTACGGGATTTTATGAAGGCTTAATCTTCATATAGAGCACTCCGGCCGGGCCTGTTCTGGGCTCGGTTAGGGTGGTTCGAAAACTGTAGGGAAATATTGCGCTTTTCTATAACACTTGCGTTTAGTGGACGCCTTGTATAGGCTATGTAAGCACTATCTTATATACATAGCAGGTGTTTTATGAAAGGTTCGAAGGATTTCGCGTTAGAAAGCGATTATGATTTTGATGAGTTTGTTGCTTTGTCGGCGCTGGACCCTGAAGAATTTGAGCTGCGCCGTAGTGCATTGATCGAGGCCAATATTTTGGCTGCTCCAGACCACCTGCAGCAGCGTTTGCGTCATATGCAGTGTCGTGCTGACCTGGTTCGCGATAGTGCTCACTCGCCGTTAGATGCAACTTACAAACTGTCTACGATGATGTGGGATTCGGTGACCGGTCCACGCGGCTTGATTGAATCACTGAACGCTTTTTTACAGGGTGACCGCAGTGTTTTGACTCCACTACCAGAAAAACCTCGGAAGGCGACGGTGCTGGCGTTTCCGGGTACAGAGTCCTAACCGGGTTTAACTATTTTTAAGCCCCGTTGACCGTTCAGGTCAGCGGGGTTTTTTTTGCGGTGAGTATTTTGGCGCGTTGACCGGCTATTGCTTGGTTGAGTGACCAACCTGATCAATAATGGCCCCACCCAGGCAAATATCGTCGAGATAAAACACCACTGACTGGCCAGGGGTTAATGCCCGTTGGGGGGATTCAAAAATGACGTCTACTTGCTGATCTTTGGACAGAGTCACCCGACAAGCTTGCAGTGGCTGGCGGTGCCGGCTTCTAGCCAGGCAGTTGAACTGGCTGGCAGGTGGTTCACCAGCAATCCAGTGGCTATCGATACCAACCAGACGGTCGTCATAAAGTAGTGGATGGTCGTTGCCCTGCACCACCAGTAGCCGATTACTACTGATCTGTTTGTCGGCCACGAACCAGGGAGCTTCGCTATGGTTTTTGCTACCGCCAATCCCCAGGCCCTGACGTTGGCCGATGGTGTAGTACATCAGGCCGCTGTGCCGGCCGATGCAGATGCCATCGGTATCAACAATATCCCCAGGTTGATCAGGCAAATATTCCTGTAAAAATGCTTTAAACGGACGTTCGCCGATAAAGCAGATGCCAGTGCTGTCTTTTTTGTCGGCTACGGTTAGGCCGTGATCAGTCGCAATTTGACGGATAGTGGGTTTTTCCAGTGCGCATAAAGGCATCATTGCTTTGCTGAGTTGCTGTTGGTCGAGCATGTACAAAAAATAGGTTTGGTCTTTATTGTGGTCGCTAGCCATAGCTAATTGAAACCGTGAGTCCTGTCGGCGAATGCCAGCGTAATGACCGGTGGCTATGCAGTCTGCACCGAGCTGCTCAGCGAGCTGCAAAAAAGCCTTAAATTTGATTTCTCGATTACAGAGAATATCTGGATTTGGAGTGCGACCGGCAAGGTGTTCATCAAGGAAATGGCTAAATACATCACGCCAGTATTCGCCCGCAAAATTGGCAGTCTCAAGCGGAATTTGGAGTTTCTGACAGACTGCTTCAGCGTCGGCAAGGTCTTCGGCGGCGCTACAGTACTGATCGTCGTCGTCGCCTTCCCAGTTTTTCATGAACAGGCCGGTGACCTGATGACCCTGCTGTTTGAGTAGCAGCGCTGCAACTGCCGAATCGACTCCGCCGGAAATGCCGACGATGATGTTCAGTGGCTTAGTTGACTCAGCCAATCGTCGGTTCCATTACATCCTGGAGCAGTTCGAGCGGGTAGCTTTTACCGCTAACAAAATCATCAATACAGCTGAGTACCAGTACGCTGCGTAACGGCACCTGGTCCAGCTCGGCTCGGGTGAGCCAACGACTGCGAATAATGTCGCTATCCGGAGGCCTTTCAGAGACCTGTTCGCCTAGCTCACCGGCAAAGCAGAAGCGTAAAAAAGTTTCGCCATCTCGGGGACTAATCCAACGATAGAGCCCGATCAAAGCGGTGGGTTTAAACTGCCAGCCGGTCTCTTCCATGGTTTCGCGCATACAAGCTTCCACCAGGGTTTCGTCAGCTTCAAGATGCCCTGCGGGCTGGTTGACGACAGTTTCGCCTAGGCTGTTGTACTCCTCCACCATCAGGTAGCGGTCACCTCGTTTGGCGATGGCGGCCACGGTGGTGTGGGGCTTCCAGATTTGATCACTCATAATAAATTCAGTGTTTAAGTCGAGTTATTGGTCACGCCATTTGATGGAGCAGCCCATGCTAGCGATTTGTTCTACCGGGCCGGTGCCTGTTTTTCCGATTGAACTCATGGCAAGTAATAGATCGCGACGGGCATTGGCTACGGCAGCTTTGCTGCTTTCGTCCAGGCGGCCCCGGTATTGAAGTTTTAAATTTTGGTTATAACCAAAAAAATCTGGGGTACAGACCGCTCCGTAGCTTTTGGCAATGTTCTGGTCTACATCGAGTAAATAAGGAAAGGTCAGCCGATGGCGGTCGCCGAATTCGATCATTTTTTCAAAATTGTCTTCCGGGTATTGGTCGCTATCGTTGGACATAATCGCCACGGCTTTGATGCCTTCAGTGGCCAATAAATTGCAATCTGCGACGATACGCTCAATCACCGCAATCACATAGGGGCAATGGTTGCAGATGAACATCACCAGGGTGCCATTTTGACCTCGGCACTGTTCTAATGACCAGCCACGGCCGTCAATACCAGGCAGGTCAAAGTCGACTGCGGGGGCGTCGAAATCACATAGGGGAGATTCGGTTCTTACCATTAAATTTGTTTGGTTGTTGGTGGTATTGTCAGACTGAGGTGGTCAGTGGCGGGTTAGCCAAATTGTTTTCAATTGGCATCCATTACGCTATCAAGAAGATTGCAAAGGCCTTGGTCGGTGGCCTGATCGGCGATCACTATCTGGCCGTTTATGCCCAGCTTGTGCGCCTCAGATTCGATGGCAGGACTGAGTAGCGCATAGCTTAACCTTTTTAATAGGTGGTGGTGTTCTAGCGCACAGAGTTTGAATAAATTTCGTAATGTGGCACGGCTGGTTATGGTTATCAGGTCGATGTTGTTACTCAATAACCAGGCTGTTAATTGCTCGGTTCCAGTGGAGGGTAATAGTCGTTGGTAGCATTCACCGTATTCGACCTGAGCGCCCCGAAACGCTAATTGCTCACCCAGGTAGGGACGGCCTCCCTGGCCCCGAATAATTAATATTTTTTGGTTTAATGGCGACTGGAATGGCGCTAAGGCCAGCAACCCGTCGCTATCGAACTGCTCCCTGGGAATGGCATCTACGGTGATACCCCGATCAGTAAGCGCTGCAGCGGTGGCACTGCCCACAGCCGCAATACGGGCCTGTTTGACCAGGTTGGGTGTTGAATCAAGGTGTATCCAGCTTTGTTCCACCGCATTAGCGCTGATAAATATCAACCAATCCGGTAACGCGGGATTAGCAAGCTGACCTTTAAACACAGCGATGGTGGCTGCATCTGCCGGTGCTATTGCCAGGGTGGGCAGTGGCAGTGGCAGGTG
>JAESTY010000348.1 GCA_016763355.1 Immundisolibacteraceae bacterium | reverse complement strand
CCTCCGGCCCCCGCCTCCCGAAGACGGTGCTCTACCAGGCTGAGCTACACCCCGTTTAAGTGGTTTTGACTTTATAACTCATTCTACTAAAAAACTCGGTTTACGGCAAAATCGGCCAGTTTTAGCATTGATGTTCTTGCCCGTGATTCGGGTAAATCGGCCAGTGCCAGTTTGGCAAGGTCAGCATGTTCCTGGGCTCGATTGGCAGTGTAGGTGATGGCATCACCTGATTCAATGACCTTTATCACTGCATCGAGCGGCACACTTCCCGGATCACTAATGGCCTGTCGAAGAATAGCCTGATGGCTCGGTGTAGCCGATTGTAAGCTACGAATAAGCGGCAGGGTGGGCTGGCCTTCTGCGAGATCATCACCGAGGTTTTTACCAATAATGGCAGCTTCACCACGATAGTCGAGCAGGTCATCAAGCAGCTGGTAGGCGATGCCCATGTGCAAACCGAAATCACTTAATGACTTCCTGCCAGCGTCATTGAGTTGGGCAGCCACCGCACCTAGCTCCGCTGCTGCGGAAAACAAGCGCGCGGTTTTGCTGGTAACAACTTCAAGGTATTCGGCTTCGCTGATGTCTGGGTTTCGGCGATTGAGGCTTTGTTGAACTTCGCCTTCGGCAATAACATTAGTGGCAATAGAGAGTAATTCCATTACCCGCATGTGGCCCACTTCAACCATCATTTCAAAAGCTCTGGAATAAAGAAAATCTCCAACCAGAACGCTGAGATTGTTACCCCAAATGGTGTTAGCAGTCGGTTTACCCCGTCGCAGCACGGACTCATCCACCACATCATCATGAAGCAGGGTGGCGGTATGGACGAACTCCACGATGACGGCGAGTTTAATGTGGTCGACACCACCATAGCCGCAGGCCTGAGATGAAAGTATCACCATCACCGGCCGTAAACGTTTACCGCCGCTATCGATTATGTGAGTAGCGAGTTCGGATATGGTAGGCACGTTAGAGATCAGTCGTTGCCGGATTAGCGCATCGACGGCGATCATATCTTCTGCTGCAGGTTGCAGAATTGTTGTAATTTCGTCCGTGATCATCTGCAAGAAGGTCTCATTAAAAAGTGCGGGATGCTAGGCGGGTGCTGCGGTTGCTGTCAAGCTGAAGCCATGCCGATAGGAAAACTGAAATAGGGTGATAATCAAGGGTGCACCTTTGGCCAAGTTGCTTTATAATTCGCCGCCTTTTTACCCTACCGCGTCTTCGGGCGTCTGGCATGGGTGAAATTCCCAATAAATTTGATGGAGCAGTCGCATGTTTGCGGTTATCGAAACCGGTGGCAAGCAGTATAAGGTGGAAAAGGGTCTAAAACTCAGAGTCGAGAAACTCGATCTTGAGGTTGGTGCTGAAGTGGGAATCGACAAAGTGTTGATGATCACCAACGAAGACGACGTTAAAATCGGCAAGCCCTATCTGGAAGGTGCTCGCGTCACTGCGACTGTGCAATCTCAGGGTCGAGGTGAAAAAGTCCGTATCGTTAAGTTTCGTCGTCGTAAACACTCCCGCACACAGATGGGTCATCGGCAGTCCTACACCGAACTGTTGATAGGCGATATTGTCGCTGGCTAATGTATAGTCATGGCACACGATATAGAACATAGCGCAAAATGCGCGTACAGGATTGAGATAAATGGCACATAAAAAAGCAGCTGGTAGTTCAAGAAATGGTCGCGATTCAGAGTCTAAACGTCTCGGCGTGAAGAAATATGGTGGTGAGCATGTTGTGCCGGGTAACATCCTGGTACGTCAGCGCGGCACAAAGTTTCATGCTGGCGTTAATGTCGGTATTGGTCGTGATCATACGTTATTTGCTAAAAGCGAAGGCAAAGTTGAATTTCAGATCCGGGGCGCTAACAACCGTACTCACGTTAATGTTGTTGCAGCCTAATTCAGCTTGCTTAAGTTAGCAGTGGCTGACCGCTATTCGGTCTAGCTGCCGTCGATTGGGTATCCTTGTTGATAGCCTATGCGGTATGTAGAAATATTAACCCCGTCGGATGACGGGGTTTTTTTATTTGTGAAGAGAGAAAATCGGTGAGATTTGTCGATGAAGCAACCATAACAGTGTTGGCCGGCCAGGGTGGCGCGGGTTGTTTGAGTTTCCGTCGTGAAAAATACATCCCCAAGGGCGGTCCGGACGGCGGTGACGGAGGCGATGGCGGCAGTGTTTACCTGGTTGCTGATGAGTCCATCAATACGCTGATCGATTTTCGTCATAAGCGAAAATTTTCAGCCCCGAAGGGCTTGCAGGGTGAAGGTAAAAATAAGCGCGGTAAGAGTGGCGATGATATTGAAGTCCCGGTGCCAGTCGGTATCACAATCTTTGCGGTCGATACTGGCGAGCAGATAGGTGATCTGGTTCGACATGGTCAGCGCCTACTGGTCGCTCAGGGTGGTTTTCATGGCCTTGGCAATACTCGTTTTAAAAGTAGCGTCAATCAGGCACCCCGGAAAATTTCCGAAGGTTCGCCTGGAGAGTCCAGAGAACTACAGTTAGAGCTGACCCTACTTGCTGATGTAGGTTTGTTAGGTTTACCCAACGCAGGTAAGTCGACCCTGCTACGGGCGGTTTCTGCGGCTACCCCCAAAGTTGCAGATTACCCGTTTACCACGCTGCATCCTCAACTTGGAGTTGTGTCCGTAGAGGCGCATCGCAGCTTTGTGGTCGCCGATATTCCAGGGCTAATCGAAGGTTCGGCTGAGGGTGCAGGATTAGGTATTCAGTTTCTAAAACATTTAGCAAGGACTCGCTTGCTGCTGCATGTTGTTGATCTGGCGGCGGTAGAAATGGGAAATGATCTGGTTCATGATGTAAATAGCATTGTTTATGAACTAGAACGTTTTGATGACACCCTCGCAGCACTGCCACGCTGGATGGTTTTTAATAAAATCGACTTGCTACCCGTCGAAGAGCGCGAACCGAGGATTAAACAGCTATTAGAAGAGCTCGCCTGGAAAGGACCCTGGTTTGCGATTTCAGGAGAAACCAGAGAGGGCTGTGAGCTTTTATGCCAGCGTATTCAAACCCATACCGAGCTTGAGGGTATCGCTGAGTAGGTCTATCTATTGGCTATCTGCTTACCGGTTTTCTGATTGACATCATCTGTAAACTTGTTTTCATCGCTATGGCTGATGCCTAGAAGCGAAAATTACCCGATTAGGGCCCAATCGTTATGGATCACCTGGCTGACCTGGTTTTTACACCAACGGAACAAAGTGCACCCGCTTTGAGTCGTGGTGATCGACTGGTCATTAAAATTGGCAGTGCATTATTGACCGCTAACGGATCCGGGTTAGACCGGAAGGCCATTACTGAGTGGGTTGCCCAAATTGCCAGGTTACATGCAGCGGGAATACGGGTGGTCCTGGTCTCCTCCGGGGCGGTTGCGGAAGGTGTTAAACGTTTGGGCTGGTCAAAGCGCCCAGATGAGTTATGCCAGCTTCAAGCAGCAGCCGCAGTCGGTCAGATGGGGCTGATTCAACACTACGAACAAGCATTTCAGCAGCATCAGCTCCACACCGCTCAGGTGTTACTGACCCACGATGATCTGTCCGATCGTAAACGTTATCTAAATGCCCGTTCGACACTGACGACGCTACTCGAGCTGAATGTGGTTCCAGTGGTTAACGAGAACGATACCGTGGTTACCGACGAAATACGTTTTGGGGATAACGATACCTTAGCCGGGCTAGTGGCGAATTTAATAGAAGCAAAGGCACTGTTGATTCTCACCGATCAGGCAGGCCTTTATGAATCAGATCCAAGAGAGCAGCCTGCAGCAAGGCGAGTGGTGAGCAGCTATGCGGCTGATAAACGGCTTGATCAAATGGCCGGCGGCAGCGGTTTACTTGGTCGCGGCGGGATGCAGACCAAACTTCGAGCAGCTCGGTTGGCAGCGCGATCAGGCGCATTTACTTACATTGCCCATGGCTCAGCTGATGACGCGGTCGGTGCAGTGTTGAACGGCTGCAGCGGTGGTACTTTGCTGAAGGCTGATCGCGAACCGATGGCGGCGCGTAAGTTATGGCTAGCTGCCCATTTGCATTGTGCGGGTTCAGTGACTCTTGATGGCGGTGCTGTTACTGGCATTACCGAAAAGGGGCGTAGCTTGTTAGCAGTGGGCGTAGTCTCTGTACAAGGTGATTTTCGTCGCGGAGATCTGGTTGCCTGTTTGAATTCTCGGGGCATAGAAGTGGCCCGTGGACTCGTGAATTACAGCGCAGTTGAGAGCCGACTAATTGTTGGCGAGCCGAGTCATCGAATAACAGAAATTCTGGGTTATCTTGATGAAGAAGAGTTAATACACCGAGACAATATGGTGCTTAGCTAGTCGATTCAGATTGAATTTTTAGAGGCTGTTTGCGGGGGATTCGGTCGTACCGGGCGAGCAAAATTGAATACGGCGCGAAAAAATCGCGCCGATACTTCAAACTTAAACGGTTAGGCCAGGTTGCGAATACGGGTATTTAACCGGCTTTTGTAGCGGGAGATAGTGTTTTTCGCTATCAGGCCACGGCCAGCAGCGCGATCCATTACGGGTACTGCTGCTGCATAGCTGGTCTTTGCTGCTTCAGCATCGCCTGCTTCAATAGCGGTGGTTACTTTTTTCATTGCGGTGCGATATGCAGAACGTTGGGCGTTGTTATGCTGACGGCGGTTTTCTGCCTGACGGGCTCGTTTACGCGCTTGCGCAGAATTTGCCAAGGTTGAATCCTCTGCTGGTAGGGGCTAAAAGTCGATTTTAAAAAGCGGCGTAATATGGCGTTTTAATGGCCTTTTGTCAAATCTATTATTTGGTTGCGCCGTAAATACACAGGGATCTGAAAACCAGCCAGAATAAAGCCCCGAAAAAACAGAATAAAACCACTGATTTCTGATTTAACTAACAATAACCTTGGCTACTATTTCTTCCATGTCCGTTACCCAAAAAAAAGCTCCGGCACTGTTTAAATCTCTCGGTTCAGTTAGCAGCGTCACGCTGCTGTCCCGGGTGCTCGGATATCTGCGGGATATGGTAATCGCAGTCAGTTTTGGTGCGTCTGCCGGCACGGATGTGTTTTTTGTCGCCAACAGAATCCCTAATTTTTTTCGCCGGCTGTTTGGTGAAGGCGCATTTTCGCAGGCCTTTGTGCCTATTCTGAATGACTATCAGCAAAACCGGGCTGATGAGGTCAAAGACCTGATTGATCACGTCGTTGGTCTGCTGTTTGTAGTGGTGACTATTGTCACTATTGTCGCGGTGGTGGCGGCGCCCTGGTTAGTGATCGTGGTTGCCCCCGGTTTTGCGGACGATGCAGAAAAGCTGCAGATCACCAGCGACCTGCTGCGAATCACCTTTCCCTATCTGCTAATGATTTCTCTGAGCGCCGCTTCGATGGCGATATTGAATAGCCGTGGTGTATTTGCCGCACCTGCGTTTTCGCCGGTGTTGCTGAATGTTTCAATGATCCTTTGCGCCTGGTTTCTGGCAGATCTGTTTCCAGAACCGTTGCGGATTACTGCGCTTGCCTGGGGAGTGTTTTTAGGCGGTGTGGCGCAGCTGGTTTGGCAGGTGCCGTTTTTACTTAAAGAGGGGCTGCTACCCCGATTGCGGTTTAAATCCGGGCATGCCGGGGTTAAACGTGTTGTTACGCTCATGATTCCAACTTTGTTCGGCGCAGGTGTTGCCCAGATCAATCTGTTGTTTGATACGTTTCTGGCTTCTTTTCTGGAGTCTGGGAGTATCTCATGGCTCTATTATTCCGATCGGCTACTGGAGTTCCCGCTTGGGGTGTTTGCGATTGCATTGGCGACGGTAATGTTGCCTGACCTGTCTCGCCGCTACGCCAGTGATGATCACACCGGTTTTGCCCAGATACTGGAGTGGGGCACTCGGTTAGGGATTGTTATCGGTTTACCTGCGGCAGCGGCGCTGGCGGTACTGGCGACACCGCTACTTAGCACATTGTTCCAATATGGTGCCTTTGATGCTGACGGCGTGCGCGGTGCGACTTTAAGTTTGTGGGCTTATGCACCAGGATTACTGGGTGCTATTCTGGTTAAGTTGTATGCGCCGGGGTTCTTTGCCCGCCAGAATACTCGCACACCGGTGCGTATAGGCATTATCGCGCTGGTCAGCAATATGGTCCTCAACCTTATATTTATCTGGCCGATGCAGCATGCTGGGTTGGCGCTGGCAACTTCGGTCTCAGCTTTTTTACAGGCCTGGTTGCTGTATCGGGCGCTGGTGGCCCAGCAGATTTTTAGTCTCAGTAGGCAAGGGAAATTACTGTTTTTCAGATCTTTGGCCGCCACAGTTGTTATGGTCGCGTGGTTATTCTGGTTGGCTGGACATCTAGATTGGTTAACCAGTGGTGCGCAGCAAAAGTTGATATGGCTGCTGGGTCTGGTGGTTAGTGGGGTACTGGTGTACGGAATACTGCTGTTTATGTTGGGCGTGCGTCGCGTGGATTTGAAAAGTTTGGTGGGTTAGTCATTTAACCTGAATGAGTTTGGGTTAAATAATAGTGTTGAGAATAGACCAGGGTTGGTGAAATTGACTAAAATCAGCACCCTTGTTAATCATCTGACATAGACCATTAACTCCGTAGGCAATTATCTGCCGGTTATCTGTTTAACTGATTGTTTTTGTTCACCTTGTATTTACTGAGAAAACTATGCAATTAATTCGCGGGTTGCATAACCTGCGTCCATTGTCGGATGGCTGTGTGGCGACCATCGGTAATTTTGATGGTGTGCACCTGGGGCATCAGGCGATATTCGCTCAACTAGCAGAGCAGGGTCGGCGATTAAAACTTCCCGTCGGCGTGCTGTTTTTTGAGCCGCAACCGGGAGAATTTTTTGGCGGTGAAAATAGTGAGCCGCGGATATCTCGGTTGCGAGAAAAATTACGTCTGATGGCGCAGTTGCCAGTGGATTTTGCTTTTTGTCTCAGTTTTGATCAACAGCTAGCAAGCTTGCCAGCAGCTGAATTTGTTAGCCAGGTGCTGGTTGCAGGTGTCGGTGTGCGTCATCTGGTGGTAGGGCCCGATTTTCGGTTTGGTTTCAAACGCCAGGGTGATTATGAGTTTTTGCGTAAGGCCGGTGAGCAGCAGTCATTTTCGGTGGTGGCTGTGCAGCCTTATGATGTGGCCGGCGAGCGGGTTAGTAGTACCCGTATTCGCGCTGCGTTAGCGGCTGGCGAGTTTGATCAGGCGGAGGCGATGCTCGGACGTCGGTATGCTATTTCAGGCCGAGTTGCGAAAGGTGATCAGCTTGGCAGAACCATCGGTTTTCCAACCGCCAACATTGGATTATTAAGTCGTGCGGTCTGCTTGAGTGGCGTCTATGCGGTAAAGGTTCATGGCGCAGGGCTTGATAGTCATCCTGCAGTGGCCAACATTGGCACGCGGCCTACTGTAGATGGTCAGTGCAAAATATTAGAAGTGCACCTGTTTGACTATAGTGGGGATCTGTATGACCAGCAGATCAAGGTGGAATTTTGCCACTGGTTGCGAGATGAACAGAAGTTTCCGTCGCTGGATGCGTTGAAGCTGCAAATTAAGGCTGACGAGCAGCGGGCCAGAAACTGGTTTGACCAACACTAGCTGTGTCGAAAAGAGTATCTAGACCCTGTGATTGTGAGAGGTTCTGAGCGGGTATTTATACGAGCTTACCAACTTGGCTGACCCGAACAGAGACCCGATAGATTGACCGGATATTAACTAGAAATTAACTAACACTGATGAGGCGAGGCTGTTTTGCCGACCATCGCAGTTGAAACCTGATTGGTAGCCGTGCTACCTGTTAACAAGTGAGCAGCATGAGTAATTACAAAGATACGTTGAACCTGCCTAAAACTGAGTTTCCTATGCGTGGTAATTTGCCAGCTCGGGAACCGCAGATGCTGGAGTATTGGCAGCAACAACGAGTCTACGAAACCTTGCGTGAAACCCGGGCGGGCAAACCTCGCTACATCCTTCACGATGGCCCTCCTTACGCTAATGGTGATATTCATATTGGCCACGCGGTTAACAAAATTCTTAAGGACATCATCATCAAGTCCAGGAATCTTGATGGACTCGATGCGCCCTACGTTCCTGGTTGGGATTGCCATGGCTTACCGATCGAACTAGTGGTCGAGAAAAAACTTGGTAAAGCCGGTAAGGACGTCACCCCAGCGGAGTTTCGTAAAGCTTGCCGTAGTTATGCTCAAAAGCAGATTAGCGGCCAGAGCGAGGATTTTCAGCGCCTGGGTATCCTCGGTAAATGGGATAAACCCTATACCACCATGGCGTTTGAAACCGAAGCCAACATTATCCGGGCGCTGGGTAAAATCCTCGAAAAAGGCCATATCTACCAGGGTGAGAAGCCGGTTCACTGGTGTCTTGACTGTCGTTCAGCGCTGGCCGAAGCCGAGGTCGAACACGAGGACAAGCGTTCGCCGGCAGTGGATGTGCTGTTTCCTATGGTGGATGCCAGCCAATTGCCAACGGATTTGGTTTCAGGTATTGAAACCGCTGATATCAGCAACAGCCAGATTGGCATTGTTATCTGGACCACAACCCCCTGGACCCTGCCGGCTAATCAGGCGGTATCGTTGAATGCAGAACTTGAATACGCGCTGGTTAAAGTCCAGTTGCCAGGCCGTGATACTGATAGCTATTTGATTCTTGCCGATGCCCTGGTTGAGTCCGCCATGGCGCGTTACGGCGTGACCGAGGCCAGTGGTTATACCGTGGTCGGTCGCTGTCTGGGTCAGGCGCTGGAAAACCTGTTGGTTGACCATCCCTTTTATGATCGCCAGGTGCCGCTGATTTTGGGCGATCATGTCACCACTGAAGCGGGCACAGGTGCAGTACATACGGCCCCAGGACATGGTCACGACGATTATCTGGTAGGTCAGCGCTACGGATTAAAGGTTGATAATCCGGTTGCCTCTGACGGTCTTTACAAGGCCGATACTCCGTTGTTAGCCGGTCAACATATATTTAAGGCCAATGCGGTCATTATCGAACTCATGGCCGACAACGGCATGCTGTTAAAACATGAGGATATCGACCACGCCTATCCGCATTGCTGGCGTCATAAAACGCCGACTATTACCCGCACAACCCCGCAATGGTTCATTAGCATGGAGCAGCAGGGGTTACGTAACGACGCGTTGGAGCAGATTGCTAAAACCAAGTGGGTACCGTCCTGGGGTGAGGCACGCATTCATTCAATGATCGAAAGCCGACCCGACTGGTGTATCTCCCGCCAGCGCACCTGGGGGGTGCCGATTGCATTATTTGTGCACCGTCAGTCCGGCGAGTTACACCCAAAATCGATGGAATTGATTGAACAGGTTGCTCAAAAGGTCGAGCAGAGCGGTATTGAAGCCTGGTTTGATCTGACCACCGAAGAACTGCTCGGCGATGAGGCCAGTGATTACGAAAAAGTCAGCGACATTCTTGATGTCTGGTTCGACTCCGGGGTAACCCACTTCTCGGTGTTGGAGCAGCGCGATGACCAGCAGTTTCCAGCAGATCTTTACCTGGAAGGCTCAGACCAGCATCGCGGCTGGTTTCATTCGTCCTTGCTGGCGTCCACCGCAATGAATGGCGTGGCACCTTATAAAGCCGTGCTGACCCATGGCTTTACGGTTGACGCCAAGGGCAAAAAAATGTCCAAGTCCAAGGGCAATGTGGTGGCACCACAGAAGGTCATTAAAGACCTGGGCGCGGACATTATTCGGCTCTGGGTGGCGGCGACCGACTATAGCGGTGAGATGAATATCTCCCGGGAAATTCTGACCCGCACCACCGATGGTTATCGGCGTATTCGCAATACGGCCCGGTATTTGCTGGGTAATCTGGATAATTTTGATCCTCAGCACGACTTGTTACCTACCGATCAAATGCTGGCGCTGGACCGTTGGGTACTGCAACAGGCCAGTGACCTGGATAAAACCATTCGAGACGGTTATCTGGAGTTTGATTTCCATCAGGTCTATTCACAGCTGCACAATTTTTGTTCTATGGAGTTGGGTGGTTTCTATCTGGATATCATTAAAGACCGTCTCTACACCATGCCGGCGACCTCTCTGGCCAGGCGCTCCGCACAAACAGCCATCTATCACCTGCTGCAGGTCCTGGTGCGCTGGTTAGCACCGGTACTGAGTTTTACCGCCGAAGAAATCTGGCAGCAAACTCCGGGCGCCGAAGGGTCATTATTTTTGCAAACCTGGTACGACCTGCCTGAGCTTATTGGTGACGATCTGCTTTCTGACCAGGACTGGCAGCAACTGATTGAACTGCGCAGCTGGATCAGCCGAGAACTGGAAGTGGTACGCAACCAGGGAGATATTGGTGCAGCGCTCGAAGCCAGAGTAGAGCTTTGGCTGTCGCCGTCTGATCTGCGGCTGATGGAAAAGCTGCGGGGAGAACTGCGTTTTCTATTAATCACCTCTGAGGCAC
Source organism: Immundisolibacteraceae bacterium (assembly GCA_016763355.1). Taxonomy (GTDB): domain Bacteria; phylum Pseudomonadota; class Gammaproteobacteria; order Immundisolibacterales; family Immundisolibacteraceae; genus QNFC01. Next base: position 8,525 of record JAESTY010000348.1, on the reverse strand, counting down.
AATTTTATCCAATAGCGGATAAACCGGCAGAGGTCGAAGAACTAGTCGCTGGTCGGGCAGTTCGTGTCGTGCCGCTGGACCACACCAAGTGTGGCCGTTGCTGGCACCGCCGTGAAGACGTTGGTGTTGATAATAGCCACCCAGAATTATGCGGCCGCTGTGTCACCAACCTGGGTGAAGGCGAGCAGCGCTTGATTGCCTGATCGATGTTTGTATTGGTAATTAGCAGGTTTTGATGAATTCCACCTGGATGCGGTTCACGCTAGTTGCGGTGTTGATCCTGTTAGATCAGGCGACCAAGCTACTGGCGGTGAGTGAATTGCCTCACGGTATTCCGCAGCCGGTTTGGCCCTGGCTTAACTGGACACTGCTGTACAACCCAGGAGCCGCTTTTAGCATGTTTGCTTCGGCAGATGGCTGGCAACGCTATCTGTTGAGCGCTGTTTCCATCGTCGTTTCGACCGGAGTAGCGGTCTGGTTATTCCGACTACCGACTACCGATCGTTTACAGGGTGCCTCTCTTGGGCTCATTCTGGCTGGCGCGATAGGCAATTTGATCGACCGCCTACGCCTCGGTGAAGTGGTCGATTTTATCCAGGTTCACTATGCTGGCTGGTATTTTCCGGCCTTTAACATCGCAGATTCTGCTATAACCTGCGGGGTGATTGGTATGCTTTGGTTAGAAATTTCCCTGATGCGGGCTGAGCGGAAAAATCGGGCCTAGCTTGCGAGTGCCGCTAGAGTTTGCGGTTATGGCGTGCGACCCCGGTCAGCTGCATGATTTTGGTTGAAAGTTCTTCGATCGACAGGTGGGTGGTTTCCAGGTAAGGGATTTTGTGTCGTTTGAAGAGTTTTTCCGCCTGGCGTACCTCGAACTGGCATTGAGCCAGAGAAGCATATCGACTATCGGGTCGGCGTTCCTGGCGAATTTGCTGGATACGGGTGGGGCTGATGGTCAAACCGAACAGTTTGCTCGTCAGTCCCTGTAACGAACCGGGCAATTGCTGGTCTTCTAAATCATCTTCGGTGATCGGGAAATTGGCCGCACGAACCCCATATTGAACACTCAGGTAAACGCAAGTTGGTGTTTTGGCCGCTCTAGATACGCCGACCAGAATAATATCGGCGTCATTGAGTCTTTTAGCATCAACACCGTCGTCGTGGGCCAGTGTAAAATTGATCGCATCGATACGATCGTCGTATTCATTGGCCTGGCCTAGCCCATGAACCTTGATGTCTTCACGTACCGCGGTGACACCCAGGGACTGCTCCAGTGGGGCAGTGAAGGTCTCCAGAAAATCAAAGCACAAGGCGTCACTCTGGCGGGTAATGGCTCGAATCACCGGGTCCATCAGCGTGCTGAATACGATGGGAGGTAATCCGGTTTGATGCTGGTTCTCGAGAATTTTTTCGCGGGCTTCTTCGGCCTTCGAAATGGTATCGATAAAGGGTAGGTTGTGACGTTCAAAATTGACACTGGGAAACGGCGCAAGTAGGGCGTTACCCAGGGTTTCTACAGAAATACCGGTATGGTCTGAAAGGAAGAAAATAGTTCGGGTTCGCAGGGCCATGGCAGGAAAGGGTCGTCCGCTTTGATTAAAAAATTCTGGACCGCCATAGTAGCGACTTAAGGCTATATTCGGCTAGTCATCTATCGGCTCTGAAGGTTTAAAAAATTCACACAAGGATGCGTACGTAAGCATCCCAAGGGGACAGGAATTGGTTAGTAGTTTGTTAACACTGCTGCGTGGCTTTGCCATGGGCTGCGCCGATGTAGTGCCTGGTGTCAGTGGTGGCACGGTTGCCTATATTGTGGGTATTTACCCGCGTTTGTTGGGTGCGATTAATAGTATTGGGCCAACTACCGTGGGCCAGTTTTTTCGCGGCCACTGGGGCCAGCTATGGCGAGATATCGATGGTTGGTTTTTACTGGTACTGGGTTGCGGCATTATTTCAGCTGTGCTGTTTTTTACCCGTGTAGTCTCTATTCCAGCCCTGCTGGTTAGCCATCCACATCAGGTCTATGGATTGTTTTTCGGTTTGATTGTGGGTTCTCTATTGCTATTAAGCCGGGAGCTTGGTCATCACCGGTTAGTCGATATCCTCTGGATGGGGTTGGGAACCTTGCTCGGGCTGGCCCTGGTTAACCTGGTGCCTACGCAAACACCGCATACTTCGCTAGTTGTTTTTTTAAGTGGTTCAGTGGCGATTACAGCCATGTTGTTACCGGGTGTTTCTGGCTCGTTTATTCTGTTGATGCTGCACCAGTATGAATATATTTTCGGTGCCATTGGAGCGTTGCGGATTGCGGTAATTGCACCTTTTGCCGCGGGCTGCCTGGTTGGCATTCTGTTGTTTTCCCGGTTACTGGCCTGGCTACTGTCTACCTTTGGTCGGCAGACCCGATTGATCATTAATGGGCTTTTGCTGGGTAGTCTCTGGGCGATCTGGCCTTTTCAACATCGAGAATTTCGGCTGATTCGGGAAAAATCTCGGATTATATCCAGCCAGCCGATCTGGCCTGCGAATTATGACCAATCGGTAGTGATGGCTTTTGGATTAATGTTGCTCGGAATGGTTGTTGTGATCGTAGTTGGTCGAGTTTCCCGAACCCAGGCGCGCTGATTTAGTGACTAGCATCAAAGTAAATCGAAACCTGCTCACCTTGCTCGGTAGTGCCAGCCGTATCGATCCTGACTGGTTGCAGCGGCTAAAACCTCTGGGGTTGACCGATCCAGCTTGTTGGCGAATTTTTGCCGATGGTGAGGTCGCATCGGCCTCGCGTTCGACCAACTGTTTCAGGGTGACCTTGCCAACCGGTGAGCTGGTTTACTTTAAACGTTATGTCTATTTTAACTGGCGGTTGCGGTCGCTATTGCTGGTGAGCAAGGCTGGTGCCGAAGCCTGGGGGCTGAAGCAGATGAATACTGTTGGTTGCGTTACCCCTAAGGTGCTGGCTTATGGTGAACAGCGGGTAATGGGCAATATTCGAGCGGCTTTTCTGGTCACCCAAGCGGTGGAAGAGACCCAGAGTCTGGCAGACCTTGCTCGTCAACAGGAGCAAAGCCCGGACCCAGAGCGCTGGTGCAAACTCATTAAGATGGCTGCTGATTCCCTGCTCCCGCAGCTGCAAGAAATGCACCGCTCTGGACTGTTTCATTACGACCTGAAATGGCGCAATTTGCTGCTCAACGAGTCAACCGGGTCTGTGGTGATCATCGATTGCCCACGGGCTCGGCGGCGGCGCTGGCGTCGGTTTCGAGGTCAGGTGGTCGATCTGTCTGCACTCTCCCGAGTGGCACTAATTCATCTGAGCCAGTTTCAACGCCTACGGTTTTTCCTGTGCTATCTGGGGCCTGGTTATGATCGAGTGCGGGCGCGCAAATTACTGGCGGCAATTAATGCCCATCTTTCGAGGCGTCCGCCTAAAAACTGGGACAGAGGCTAGTAGCCTGCTCTAGATCCCCAGCGGTTCAATCTGGGTTTGGATTCAGAAGCACGCGGAAAGATTCGTCACCAAAGCTAATGATGTCTCCGCTAACAACCTTTTTGCGTTTGCGGGTTTCGACCTGGCCATTGACTCGCACTTCTCCGTCAGAAATTACCAGTTTGGCCTCGCCACCACTGGCTACTAATCCTTCCATCTTGAGTAATTTGTAAAGTTCGATAGGTTCTCGAGATATTTCTACCTGGTTCATCGGTTGGGTCACTTATATTGGTTAGGGTTGAAAGAGCGGCTAGCGCAAAACAGGTTCTGTTGCTGATCGCTAAATTTTCCAGCCCATCGAAGTTGGGCTCTAGCAGAGCCGCCTAAATTCCCCTCAGTTCAGACCGATGTAGTGGTTAACCGCGTTTCGGTCTGTTAGAGGAATCTGAGAATGAAAATTTTAACGGTTGATGGATTGCAGCAGTTGATCCGCGGGGTGGGTATTGACGCTTTTTTTGATTTAACACGAGACCGGCTAGAACAGGATTTCGGCCGCTGGCATCGATTTCAGAAATCCTCTCGCCATGCGGTTCACTATCCCTATGGGGTTATTGAGTTAATGCCTTGCGCTGACGATGAATTTTACGCCTTCAAGTATGTTAATGGTCACCCCTATAACACCCAGCAGGGCCGGTTATGCGTGATCGGGCTCGGTTTGTTGGCCGATGCCAAAAGTGGATATCCGCTTTTGTTCAGTGAAATGACTTTGTTAACCGCAATCAGAACCGCAGCGGTTGCGGCGCTGGGAGCCAAGTATCTGGCGAGAGCTAGCAGTCAGCACCTGGCAGTGATCGGCACCGGCGCGCAGTCAGAATTTCAGGTGACTATGTTGCGGCGCCAGCTACCCTTAACAACCGTCAGTTTTTTTGATCCGGATGATCAGGCGATGACAAAATTTGCCCATAATCTGCAGTCATCAGGTTTACGCTTAAAACCGTGTGATTCTATTCAACATGCAGTGTCAGGAGCGGATCTGATTGTTACCGCGACTGCCTCCAAACAGGCCAATGACCTGATCGACCTAGAATGGCTGACACCCGGCGTTCATATTCATGCCATGGGTGGTGACTGCCCTGGGAAAACCGAGTTGGGCCAGCGGCTACTGGGTCAGAGCAAAATTGTGGTCGAATATCTGCCGCAAAGTTTGGTGGAAGGTGAGATGCAGAACATGGCGCCAGAAAACCTTTACGGCGAACTATGGCAATTGGTTGACGGTAGCTTGTCAGGACGTGAAAACGACACTGAAATCACTCTGTTTGATTCGGTTGGGTTTGCGCTTGAGGACTACTCAATATTACGATTGGTGCTAGAACTGGTCGAAAGCGATGAATATTCGGGCCTTTGTCTTAATCAGCCAATGGTGCCGCAATTAGCGGACCCGAAAAATCTCTATGGACTCTTGTTTGGCTAATGATTCAAATATTCTGTTTTTTAGCCATGAAACCGAATTTAATGAAACAGAGTTTCTCGGCTTTCTGGCGCGACGAAAGCTGCGCAGATTAGTTTCGCTACAGCGTTCAGAGTTATCTGATGTTGATCTTTTGACGGGTCGAACTCGCAGATCTCCAGTCCAACAAACTGCTTGTTTCTAGCGATCTGCTTAAGCGCCTCGCAAAGGCTATCCAGATTAAGTCCTTTATTGACCGGGGTTGCAACCCCGGGTGCCTGGGATGGATCAATCGCGTCCATATCGATACTAATACCTACCGTGTCACAGCGACTACATAAATCCTGCATCGCGGCCATCAATGTGTCTGTGCAGTCTCCCGATGGGGTATCGGACATGAAATGGATCTTGGCCCGGTGGTCAGTCAGGAAATTGAGTTCGGGTTGTTCGTAGTCGCGGATACCGATCAGTTGCAGGTTTTCACCTTGTAGTTTTCCGGCGGCGGGGCAAAACTGGTTTAGTCGTGGGTCGGTGTCTCCAAGCAGGGCGTGCAGCGGCATGCCGTGGATGTTGCCTGAGGGTGAGCTGGTAAAGCTATGAGCGTCGAGGTGGGCATCAATCCAGATCAGCCCGAAGTCGCTTTTATGGTGGCTTAGGTCTGTTTTTGAGTTTGAGCTTAAGTTTTTGCGTTGCTCCATTGCTTGAATCACGCCACTCCAGCTGCCCATTGCCAGAGAATGATCTCCGCCAATCACCAGAAATCGCTGGTCTTCACAGACCAGCGCTTGAGTTCGTTGGGACAATTGCACGGTGAGCTGGCTCAGTCGTTTATCGCCAGTGACACATAAGGATGGCTTAAGGGTTTGCCAGTTAAGAGTCAGGCCTTCTGCACTGATTAGCTGCTGCCGGTATTGAGGGTTTGAGCGGCGGGTTAACAGATGCTGCCTGATCGGGGTGGCCATCACTTTAGTTGGGGCCTGACAGCTGCTCCCGAGGGGGTAGCCAAGACTACTGAGCACGCCGATAGCCGCAAGTGTCGTCAACTAACAGCTCAACTTTTTTTGCAGTCGGCCAATAGCGTTAGTAACCGGAATCACCGGTGTTATTAACGAGGTTCGGTTGATCATCGACAAACTCCCTAATCTGTTTCGACTTCCCTGGACCAGTCTTAAAGCAGCTCCTAGATCAGCTCCTAGATCAGCTCCTAGATCAGCTCCTAGATCAGCTTTGAGACCCGCTTATGTCTGCTAATCAGACCACCGAAGCCATGCAACAGTTGCATGCGACTCATCGAATTGGGGAAAAGCAGCTCATCGAACAGCTGATGGCAGAATCCCAATTACCGGAAGGCATGGGTTGCCGTATCCGCCAGCGCGCCGAAAACCTTATCTCCACATGTCGTCAATCGACTGACTCTAGTCGTGGTGTTGCAGCGCTGATGCACGAATATGGCTTAACCAATGACGAAGGGCTGGTGTTGATGGGATTGGCCGAGTGCCTGCTGCGAATTCCTGATGCCATGACCTGCGATCTGCTAATCGAAAGTACGTTAAATAGCGGCGACTGGGCTGCCCACTTGAACCGGCATAGCTCCCTGCTGGTGAACAGTTCAGCCTTTGGTTTGCTGGTTGGGGAGCGGGCAATCCGCTACTGGAGTGGATCGAATTCTGGTTCTGCAAGTGGTGATGCCATACAGGGGCTTTGTCGAAGTCTGGGTGAACCATTACTCAGAACCGCCATTAAACTGGCCATGCAATTGGTTGGTGATCAGTTTGTGATCGGTGCTGACATTCATCTTGCCATGGCACGAGCTGAGTCATTTGAGCGTATTGGTTATCGGTATTCTTACGATATACTCGGTGAGGCGGCCCTCACCGCTGCTGATGCGCAGCGCTATCTAAAGCAGTACCAATGCAGTATTGCCGAAATTGGCAAAACTCAACGGGGAGGTCCGGAGTTGGGGGCGGGAATATCAGTGAAACTGTCTGCACTGCATCCTCGCTTTGAAGTCAGCCAACGTCAACGTGTGATCGATGAATTGGTTCCTATTGTGTTGAGCTTGGCGCTAGAGGCTCGCCAGCAGGATATTGGCCTGACCATCGATGCCGAAGAGGCCAGTCGGTTAATCATCGCCCTGGAAGTGTTTCAGGCGGTCTACGAGAGTTATGAATTGCGGGGCTGGCAGGGCCTGGGCATTGCCGTCCAGGCTTATCAAAAACGGGCACCTGCAGTGATCCAATGGCTCGTTGGATTGGCCGCCAGCGTAGGTCGTCGAATTCCGGTCCGTCTGGTCAAAGGTGCCTATTGGGATAGCGAAATTAAGTGGAGCCAGCTCGGCGGCTATGCCGACTATCCGGTATTTACCCGCAAGTCGGCAACCGACCTCTGTTATCAGGTCTGCGTTAAACGATTGCTCGATAACCGATCACTAATTTATCCCCAGTTTGCGACCCACAATGGCTACACCATCGCCACTGTACTGGAGCTAGATGATGGCCAGGTTTTTCCGCGTAGAGAGGGTTATGAGTTCCAACGCTTGCATGGCATGGCTGAAACCCTCTATGACCCGGTAATAACCGATCAGGGTCTGAGTTGTCGCATTTATGCCCCGGTAGGAGATCAGTCCGATCTACTAGCCTACCTGGTAAGGCGCCTGCTCGAAAATGGCGCAAACAACTCGTTTTTGCATCGCTTGATGGATTCCGCAGAACCGGTTGCTAGCATGCTAGATAATCCTTTTGAGCTGCTAAAACAGGCGGGTGCCGATGGCAATGCTCGAATTCCTCTGCCTTCAGGACTCTATGGTTATTCTGAAACCGATAATCGAGCGACCGGTAAACCGCCATTGGAATCAGGCCAACGTCGTAATTCGGACGGTGTTGATCTGGATTGCCAGAATACGTTGGATGATTTAGTTAATGGGATTGCCGATTGGTGGCAACAGCAGCAAACGTCGGTAGCAAATACCGTAGATCAAGGCGGTCTGCAGGGACCATGGAACGAGGTGGTCAATCCTGCCAATCGTCAGCAACTAGTCGGACGGGTTTGTTACAGCAGTGCAGAAGAAATTAGTCAGGTACTAAGCCGCGCTGAACGGGCGTTCCCAGATTGGTCGATGAGACCGGTCGCACAACGCAGTCAATGTTTACGCCGACTTGCAGACAGCCTGGAAACCAATCGTTTTCAGCTGGTCGGCCTGCTCAATAAAGAGGCTGGTAAATCCCTGGCAGATGGGGTTGCTGAAGTTCGAGAGGCGGTGGATTTTTGTCGTTATTATGCGGATCAGGCCGAGCTACCCGGTTTCTGTGAACCACCAGCGTTCGGCTGTGCCACCGCGCGCGGGGTGGTTGTGGCGATTAGTCCGTGGAATTTTCCTTTGGCGATCTTCCTGGGTCAGGTAAGCGCAGCGATTGTTTGTGGCAACACGGTGATCGCCAAACCAGCGGAACAGACTAGCCTGATCGCGCAGTTGGTCTGCCAGTTGATGGTGCAATCAGGCATCCCTGATGCCGTAGTGCAGTTACTGCTGGGTCCGGGAGAGGCCATCGGTAAACAGCTGTTAGCCGATTCCCGGGTCACTGCTGTGATGTTTACCGGCTCGACAGCGACCGGTCGCTCGATTAACCAGGCGTTGGCTCATCGTGAAGGTGG
>JAESTY010000347.1 GCA_016763355.1 Immundisolibacteraceae bacterium | reverse complement strand
GGTACTACTGATCATTTTTATGATTACCACGCCACTGCTTGAAACCGGCGTTGAAGTTGATCTGCCAAAGACCGTAGCCGCACCGATGGAATATCAGGGTGCATTGCCTCTGGTAGTGACCATCGACAAGAGTGGAGACTACTTTCTGGATTTTGATGAATACCAGCAAGAAGCGGTTGATGGGCAGCGCTTGCTGGCATTAGTGACGGCGATCAAAACCCGCCATGCTGATCTGCAGGTGATGGTCAAGGGCGATGAGCTCACCGCCTATGGCAACGTTGTGCGGGTGATGGCGTTATTGCAGTCGGCGGGAGTGGCTAATGTGGGACTACTCACGGAGACTCCGGACGCTGATAACGCTCCGTTAGCTAAAAAATCCTGATCAGGTTAGAAATATTGGCCACCGGTCTGACGAAACTAATGCAGTTGGCTAATCAGGAATGGCGTTGGCCTTTACTAATGTCAGTCGCGGTTCATTTGATTCTGTTTGGTTGGCTGATCGTCGGCATCAACAGCCAGGAGAAGAGTGAAGAATTTAAAAAGCCGGCGCCTGGTAATCCGGTAGTAGCTGAAGCGATTAATCCAGAACAAGCGGCGCAGGTACTTGCGCAGCTAGATAAAATTAGGGCTGACAGAGAAGCTGCCTTAAAAGCCGAGCAGCAGAAGGTTAAGCGGTTACAGAAAGAAAAAGCTCGTGCCGAGGTAAACCAAAAGGCAGCGGAGAAGAAAAAGGCAGCAGCGCTACGGCAGCTTAAAAAAGCTCAGCAGCAGGAGAAGGTTCGAATAGCCGCACAAAAAGAAGCCCGAGACGAAAAACTTCGATTGGATAAGTTGGCTGCCCAAAAGGTTAAAGATCAGGCCAAAAAATTGGCAGAACAGCAAAAACTTGATCAACAGAAAAAATTAGCGGAACAGAAAAAACAACGTAAAGCTGAGCAGGAAAAAATTGATCAACAGCGCCGCGCAGAACTGGCCGAAGCTGCTGAGCTTGAAGAACAGCAGCGGCAAAGAGAATTAGCAGAGCAGGAGCGGCTGCGAAAAATTGTCGCGGAGCAGCAACGGATAGCTCGATTGGCTGCTGAACAAGAAATGCAGCGTAAACAGGCACTGGCCGAGCAAATGGCTGTTGAACAGGCTCAGCTTGATCATGATGAGGTGTTGCAATATGTGGCCGCTATTCAGGCCAAGGTTGCCAGTAAATGGTTGCAGCCGATGAACTGGTCGGCAGGAGTCAGTTGTGATGTAAGGGTCAAGTTGGTGCCGGGTGGACAGGTGATCGATGCACAGGTAGTGGGCAGTTGTAGCTCAGCGGCGTTGAACCGATCAGTTGAAGCTGCGGTGGTTAAAGCCTCACCACTACCCGTGCCGGACAAGTTGCGGCTATTTAATGAGAATTTTAGGACGTTTGTATTTGTTTTCCGAAATGATTAAGGCGAGAACTCCAGTAATGGCTCCTATGTTTAAACACGGCTCGCAATATTTGGCCGGGTTTGTCCTGCTGTTTGCACTGTGCTGGCAGCCTCCTGTCATCGCTGAATTAAGAATAGATATTGTCGAAGGGGTTGAGTCGGCTATCCCGGTAGCGGTGATACCTTTTGCCCAGCCCTGGCGCGGAGCTTCTGCAGAATCTTCAATTGATCGGGTGATTACCGCCGATCTTTATCGTTCGGGGCGTTTTACCCTCACCCCGAAAGAGTCGATGTTGAATCGTCCTTACCATGCCAAAGATGTGGATTATCGGGACTGGCGTTTGCTAGGGGTTGAAGCGCTGATTATTGGCCAGTTGGAGCAGGTCGGTGATGATCTGTTTGATGTTCGGTTTGAGCTGCTTGATGCGATTAAAAAGCAGCGTCTGACCGGTGCACGTTATAGCGCGGTGCCTGGCAATGAATTGCGTCGCCTGGGTCATTATATTGCCGATCAGGTGTTCCGCCAGCTCACCGGGGTGGACGGTGTTTTTAGTACCCGGATTGCTTATGTGGCATCAAAAGGTGGCCGCTACGGACTACAGGTAGCCGATGTAGATGGTCGTAATCCAGTTGGTGTACTGAGTTCTCCTGAACCGGTGATGTCACCTAGTTGGTCTGCGAACGGTCAATATCTGAGTTATGTGGCGTTCGATCAGGGCCGGCCGGCCATTTTTACTCAAGAAGTTTCTACCGGTGAGCGGCGAAAGTTAAAACAGTTTAAAGGTATTAACGGAGCGCCGGCCTGGTCGCCTGATGGTCAGGAACTGGCAATTACCCTGTCCAAGGATGGCAGCCCGGATATATTTATCTATCGGTTAGATAGTGATGAGCTAACCCGACTAACGAGTCACTATGCGATTGATACCGAGCCTGCCTGGAGTCCCGATGGAAAACAGATCTATTTCACCTCTGATCGGGGCGGGGGGCCGCAAATTTATAAAATAAGTCGTCTTGGTGGTCCGGCAAAACGGATCACCATCAACATGGGCAAATATAATGCTGATGCATCGGTATCACCGGATGGCAAATACCTGGCGGTGGTTAATAGTCAGGGCCGCAAGGGTTACCGTATTGGGCTGGTCGACCTGGTTCAGTCAGAAATGACCCTGCTCAGTAGCGGCGCATTAGATGAGTCACCGAGCTTCTCTCCGAATGGTCAGCTGATCATCTATACTAGTACCCGCGGCAACAGTGAGTCACTGGCAGTGGTATCGGTTGATGCCCGTGTACGCCAGCAGCTTGCTTTACAACACGCCAAAGTGCGTGAGCCCAGCTGGTCCCCTTTTAATCGTTAATTCACTAGTAGTTTTGGCAATGGAGATTTTTGGCATGAGAAGTAAACTGAAGTTAATTTCTAGCTTATTCGTTGTAGTGTCATTGTCCGCGTGTACCAGCACACCCGATTCAGGCATGAGTAGCGCTAGTTCCGCTGGCGCATCATCTGGTTACGGAAGCAGTTCTACATCCGGCCTTGGCGGCAGCGGTAGTTTTTCTAGCCTGCCCCTGGATGCAGGCAGTCTTAGCGGTGGTGGTGTAGCCGGTCAGGTGGGCAGCAAAACCATCTATTTTGATTTTGATAGCTATCAGGTGAAAGCTGAATTTCAGCCGGTAATTGCTGCGCATGCCAGCTATCTCGCCTCGCACCCCAGTGCCAAAGTTAAAGTTGACGGCCACGCGGATGAACGCGGTGCTCGGGAATACAACATCGCTCTGGGTGAGCGTAGAGCTAATGCGGTAACCAGTCTGTTCCTGGCGGCCGGAGCATCTAGCAATCAGGTTGACAGTGTTTCTTATGGGGAAGAGACCCCGCTAGCGATGTGTCATGACGAAAGCTGCTGGTCACAAAACCGCCGCGCAGTCATTGGGTATAGCGCTCGGTGAGAAGTTTTTTGCTAAAACAACCTCTGGGTCAGTCTTTACGGTTGCCCCGGAGGGTCTCAGCGGCATTAATGCTGTTGTCAATCGCGATTCCTGTGAGCGGTGAGGTCGGTGGTATTTCCGCCGATCGTCAGTTCGATATTCAGCGCCGGTTGGAAGTTGTCAGTCAGGTGCAGCAGCTGCAGGGTGATTTGCGCGAACTGCGTGGTGCGTTAGAAGATAATCATCACACCATAGAAGATCTGCAGCGACGTCAGCGAGAATATTATCTTGATCTGGACCGCCGCTTAATTGATGTCGAGAGTCGTCCGTTAGCTGTGGCTCCGCTGACAAATGTTATTCAGTCAGCGGCCAGTACCGACAATGTAGCTGCTAGTGTTGGTGGCGATGCACCAGTAGCAATTGCCCCACCTGGCGAACAACAGCCGCTGGCTGGAAATGGCTCTCCCGCCGAATTAAAAATACTTGAACAGCAGGGCTATCAGCAGGCATTCGATTTATTAAAAGCGGCCAAATATGATCAGGCCGTGGTCGCATTTGAGCAGTTTTTACAGCTCTATCCCGTAGGTAGCTATGCGGATAACGCTCGTTACTGGATCGGCGAATCCTATTATGTAACCCGGAGTTTCGCCAAAGCACTGTTGCAGTTTAATCAGTTGCTTGAGAAGCATCCTGAAAGTGGCAAACGCGCCGGCACTCAGCTGAAAATTGGCTATATCTATTACGAGCAGGGAAAGTGGGCCGAGGCTAATCAGCTATTGTCGGCGGTTATCGCGGAGAATCTGTCACCGACGGCGGTAAGACTGGCGGAAAATCGCATTAAGAAAATGCGGGAAGAGGGCCACCTCTGATGTATCGAAGTTTCACAGCTTCTCTGATCGTTGAGTAATCTGCATAATTCAGCGGCGCAGCAACAAACTGAAACGTCGGCTAGTGGTAATTCAGCGAACCAGGCTGGGCTGCCGAATTCGCTAAAAATCACCGAGATTTTCTACTCACTTCAGGGCGAGGGGCTAACCGCTGGGTTGCCTACTGTCTTTATTCGTCTCACCGGTTGTCCGCTGCGTTGCACCTATTGCGACACGGCCTATGCCTTTAGCGGTGGGTCATCGATGTCAGTAACTGAAATACTCGCTGAGGTTGCACCCCATCAAACCCCTCACGTGACAGTAACCGGTGGTGAGCCCCTCGCTCAACAAGCCTGTTTGGGGCTGTTAACAGCGCTTTGTGACAGGGGTTATCAAGTTTCAATAGAGACCAGTGGTGAGCGTGATATAGGTCCGCTTGATGCGCGGGTGATCCGGGTAATGGATCTGAAAACGCCAGGCTCCGGGGAGCAGCATCGCAATCGACTGGAAAACATAGAACTGTTAAAGCCAGAAGATCAGGTCAAATTCGTGCTCTGTAGCCGAGAAGACTATCTCTGGGCTCGCCAAATGATTGCCGATCATGGGCTAGAAAAGCGTTGTCACCTCCTGTTATCGCCAGCCTTTGGTCAGGTTAATCCTGCTGATATTGCCAGCTGGATATTGGCAGATCACCTGCCGGTCAGATTGCAGCTGCAACTGCATAAAACCCTATGGGGTGATGAACCAGGTCGCTAGTTGCACTTGGTAAAGAAGTTTCGCTTCAAACCGTTATTAAAAGTTCGTGATGGAAAATTGCTAACACCATGAGTCAAACTGAAAAAAAGGCGGTTATTCTGCTTTCTGGCGGGCTCGATTCCGCAACGCTGCTGGCGCTGGCCCATCGAGACGGCTATACCTGCTACGCAATGAGTTTTGATTATGGTCAACGCCATCGTTGCGAGCTTGATGCGGCAGCCAAGGTGGCGAAATTAAATTCTGTTAAGGCTCATAAAACTATTCGTTTGAATCTGGATAGTATCGGTGGATCAGCACTTACCGACACCAATATCGATGTGCCGGTTGAGCTTAGCGAAGGTATTCCGGTTACCTATGTACCAGCGCGCAATACGGTGTTTTTATCGATTGCTCTGGGCTGGGCTGAAGTGGTCGACGCACAGCGGATCTACATAGGCGTTAATGCGGTCGATTATTCAGGTTACCCAGACTGCCGACCCGAATATATCAGTGCCTTTCAGCAGATGGCTAACCTGGCTACCAAAGGTGGGGTCGAGGGTAAACCCATCACTATTGAGGCACCTCTGCAGCAGTTAAGTAAGGCAGAAATAGTATTGTTAGGAACCGGTTTAGAAGTTGACTATTCGGTGACAGTTTCCTGTTATAATCCCGCGCCCGGCGGTGAGGCTTGTCGAGTTTGCGATGCATGCAGACTGCGAGAACAGGGCTTCACCAACGCCGGAATTGCTGACCCAACTCGCTATCAATAGCGGTTAAAAACGGGGCAGCATCGCAGTAATCAAAGGTAGGGGCCGTTAGCTCAGTTGGTAGAGCAGTGGACTTTTAATCCGCGTGTCCCGGGTTCGAACCCCGGACGGCCCACCATTCTTATTTTAGATC
>JAESTY010000346.1 GCA_016763355.1 Immundisolibacteraceae bacterium | reverse complement strand
TGTTCCATCAAAATGAAGTCGAGCAGTCTGCTTACAATTTTGAATGGGCCGATGTTGATCAGTTGCTGGGTCAGTTTGACGCCAGTGAAGCTCAATGCATGGCTCTTGTTGAGGGCAATTTACCGTTGCCAGCTTATGAGCAGGTGTTAAAGGCTTCCCACGCTTTTAATCTGCTGGATGCCCGCCGGGCTATCGGTGTGACTGAACGGGCTCGATATATTCTGCGGGTAAGAACCATGGCCCGAGCAGTCGCTAACACTTATGCGACTAGATTTGAGCCGCCAGCGGTTGAAGGCGCTGAACAACAGAAGCCGAGTAAACAGGCAAACAACAAAAAACCAGCTAAAAAGGCAAGCAATCAGCAGGAGCAGAATCGTGGGTGATCACAATAATCTGTTGATTGAGATTGGTACCGAAGAATTACCACCAAAATCCTTAAAGCGGTTAGCGGTCGCCCTGGCTAAGGCGCTAGGTGAGAAGCTGGCCAAAGCCGAATTGATTGATAGCCAGCAGCAGGTGAGCTGGCATGCGGCGCCGCGACGACTGGTATTTTGCGCTAACGATGTGGCACAGCAACAGCAAGAACAGCGCCTGGAACGTCGTGGTCCTGCGGTTGCAGCGGCCTGGGACGATAGCGGTGCGCCAACCAGGGCGACTCAGGGTTTTGCACGCTCATGCGGAGTTGAGCCAGCCCAATTAGAAACCCTGACCACCGACAAAGGTCAGTGGCTGGTGTTCAAGTCAGTACAACCTGGGGAACTCACCACAAAGCTGTTACCGACCATGCTGGCTGAAGCAGTGCGGCAATTACCAATTGATCGTCGTATGCGCTGGGGCAGCGGTGATGGAGAATTTGTACGACCCGTTCACTGGATCGTCGCCCTGTTGGGTAGCGAAGTGATTGAGCTAGAACTATTCGGTATTCATGCTAGCCGTGACAGCCGGGGCCATCGTTTTCACGCTAATCATAATGTCACGCTGGCAGATGCGGATAGTTATCTGCAAACTTTGCAGCAGGCTCATGTGGTGTCAGATTATGGAGTTCGCCAGCAGCTGATCGTCGATCAGGTTAATGCTCTGGCTACTACCCTGGGTGGTACTGCAGTGATGGAGCCAGCTTTACTCGACGAAGTGACCAGCCTGGTTGAATGGCCAAACGCAGTGTTAGGTAGTTTTGATAAAGAGTTTTTGCAGGTTCCTGCTGAAGCCTTGATTGCCGCCATGGGCGGCCACCAGAAGTATTTTCACCTGCTTGATAGCTCAGGAGAGCTGCTACCGAATTTCATAACCGTCGCTAACCTCGATATTGGCGATACCTCTGAGATTGTCGCTGGTAACGAACGGGTACTACGGGCAAGACTCGCCGATGCTCGGTTTTTCTGGGACAGTGACTGTAAACGCAGTCTTAATCAGCTCGCAGAAGGGCTCTCGGCTGTGGTATTTCAGCAAAAACTGGGCACTCTGGAGGACAAAAGTCAGCGCTTACAGCGGCTGATAAAATTCGTCATTGCCGATCAGCAGGATTTGGTCGGCACTGAAGCTAGTGCTGAACTTGCAGCTGAGGCGGCACGTCTATGTAAAGCTGACCTGCTTGCAGATATGGTTGGAGAGTTTCCAGAGCTGCAGGGCGTGATGGGTGAGTATTATGCCGCCGCTGCGCAAATGCCGAACCAACTCGGTCAGGCAATACGAGAACATTAATTACCCCGCTTTGCTGGGGATAAGCTGCCTGAAACTGGGCTTGGTAAAGCTCTGGCACTAACTGATCGGATTGATACTTTAATCGGCATCTTTGCGATAGGTGCGGCGCCAACTGGTGATAAAGATCCGTTTGCATTAAGGCGGGCGGCCCTGGGGGTGATTCGAATTCAACTAGAAGCTGGGCTCGACCTGCCATTGTTGCCACTACTGACAGAAGCTATGAAGAGCTTGCCGGAGTCTGTACGTGAAGACTCTCTACCGGACCAGGTCAATAGCTTCATTCTGGAGAGGTTTCGTAGCTATCAGGAAAACGCCGGGTTTCGCCATGATGAAATAGAGGCCGTGCTGGCGGTTGATCCGCAGCGGTTAGCCGATGGCCAGGCGCGGTTGCAGGCATTACAACAGTTTCGCAGCAATCCGGCGGCGGCCAGTCTTGCAGCGGCTAATAAGCGGGTGGCTAATATTCTCGCCAAATCCAAAGACCCTGCGGCAGATGTTGTGGACCAGCAATTGCTAGTTGAACCACAGGAGCAAGCGCTTTACGAGGCGCTTATGAGTTGTGGCGAATTGTTAATGCCGCTAGTTAAGCAGCGCGAATACGTTGCGGTCTGCCAGCAGTTAGCTGGCCTTCGCCAGGTCGTTGATGAGTTTTTTGACGCGGTCATGGTGATGGCAGAACAATCTGAGTTGCGTCGTAACCGCCTGGCGCTGCTGGTTCAGATGCGTCAGCTGTTTCTGCAGGTCGCAGACTTTTCCTGTTTGCAGGGTTAACGGTGGTGGCTGGAGCTGGATTACCTAAGTGGGTGCTATTGGATCGCGATGGTGTGATCAACGTTGATTCACCGGACTATATTCGCAGCGTGGCACAGTGGCTGCCCGAAACCGGCAGTTTGCAAGCCATGGCCCGGTTGACTCAGGCCGGCTGTCGTCTGCTGGTAATTACTAATCAGTCAGGCATCGGCCGAGGTTATTACAACCGGGCTGAGTTGTTCGCGATGCACAGAAAAATGTCAAAACTACTTCATCACAAGGGTGCGGGTGTAGAGGGGGTGTTTTTCTGCCCCCATCTGCCTGAGGTTAACTGTGATTGCCGCAAGCCCCGCGGCGGGTTGCTGCAGAGGGCAATGCAATGCTTCAGGTTCAATCCAGAACAGGCCGTCATGGTCGGTGATTCGGCCCGCGATTTAGCGGCGGCGAAGTCTGTTGGAATTGATGCAGTCCGTGTTGGTGGCGATGGGGACTATTCATCATTGGCGGATTGGGTGGATCGGTTGCCAGGAGTTCAAAGGTGAAGGCGATACGCTCCCTGCTGTTTTCTATTGGCATGCTGATCAGTATTCCGATAGCCGCGTTAGTTATTCTGTTGTTTGTACTTGGCCCACCGATTTATCGATTTAAAGTGTCCAGCGCCTGGTGCTGGCTGGTTCTGAGCTGGCTGCGAATTACCTGCAACATTAGTTTTCGCATCGAGGGTCAGGAGTATTTGGCGCAAACCCCAGCAGTTTTTTTGAGTAAGCACCAGTCAACCTGGGAAACCCTGGCGTTGCAGGTGGTTTATCAGCCTCTTACCTGGGTGGCGAAGCGAGAGTTAATGCGTGTGCCGCTGTTTGGCTGGGGTCTGTCGTTACTAAAGCCGATTGCGATTGACAGGGCTGCGGGCCGAAAGGCGATGGAGCAGATCATCGAACAGGGTACAGACCGTTTACGTTCTGGAATTTCGGTGGTGGTTTTCCCTGAAGGCACTCGTACTTCTCCGGGTACTAAACGGCGTTATCGGCTCGGCGGGGCGGTGCTGGCAAAGGAATCAGGGTTTAAGGTGATCCCGGTTGCGCATAACGCGGGGCAGTTTTGGGGACGTCGTTCCTTTGTTAAGCAACCCGGTGAAATTGTTATGCGCTTTGGAGTGCCGATTGACGTGGCGGATAAAAGCCCCAGTCAGATAATTGTTGAGGTTGAAGAGTGGATCGAAGCTACGGTCGCTGAAATTAGTGGTGTTACCGAAGTTGAATTGATCTAGTTGCTTAAATTGAGCTGGATTTAGTCGGGGGACTGATTTGCTAGCGCAATAAACTGATCTAGTGACAGGGTTTCGGCTCTGGCTTTAGGGTCACAACCGGCGGCCTCGATCATCTCTGTGGTGCAATGCCCTGAGAGGGTGTTACGCAGGGTTTTACGACGTTGAGCAAAGGCGGCGGATACCAGGGTGGCCAGGCGCTGCTCGGTAGCCTGATTAATTTTTGCTGCTGGTTTCGGGCGTAGGCGAACCATCTGTGAGTCTACTTTGGGCGGCGGATCGAAACTCTCGGGCTCGATAATCAGTAGGGCTTCTACCTCGCAGTAATACTGAGTCATGACACTGAGGCGACCGTAACGTTTGCTACCGGGATCAGCGGCCATTCGCTGCACAACTTCTTTTTGCAGCATGAACAACATTGACTCAATTTTTTGCCGCTGGCCAAACAGGTGAAACAGAAGTGGAGTCGAGATGTTGTAAGGCAAATTACCAATAATGGTGACCTGCCGATCACTGACTTGATTCAGGTTGAGCTGCAGCGCGTCCTGCTCAATGAGTTGAAAGTTTGGCTGGTCACCAAAACGTTGGCGTAGCCGTTCGGCCAGGTCACGGTCAATTTCAACGACCGTAAGCTCATTAAATCTATCCACCAATGGCCCGGTCAGAGCGCCTAGCCCAGGGCCAATTTCTAGCAAGCTGGTGCGATCATTACCACTGATTGGGTGGTCAAGCAGGTCGATAATGGTCTCAATGGCACTGGCATCAATCAGAAAATGTTGGCCGAAACGTTTGCGGGCTCGGTGTGGTCCGTTTTCTCTAGGGCCCATTTAAAAAGCGCTAACCTGGGTTGGTGAAGTTAATTGCACTGTGGATCGCTCTGACAAAGCTGGCGCTGCTGGCTTCTCCAGTACCCGCCAAATCGTAGGCGGTGCCGTGGTCTACAGAGGTTCGGATGATCGGAAGCCCCAGGGTTACGTTGATAGCGTCGTGGTCTGCATTCTGCTTTAACGGCGGTAGTCCCTGGTCGTGATACATCGCTAGCACCAGGTCACAGCGAGCAAGTGCCTCGGGTGTAAAAGCAGTATCTGCAGGTAATGGACCTAACAGGGCCATGCCCTTGTCACGTAACTGGTTTAAGACCGGTTCTATGATATCGGTTTCTTCATCACCAAGATAACCGCCTTCACCTGCATGCGGGTTTAATCCGCAGACAGCGATACGGGGGTTAGGCAAATGATAAAGCCGCTGCAGATCATGATGAATAATCTCCAGAGTGCGAATCAGTTTTACCCTGGTCACCGCAGTGGCGACCTCTTTAAGAGGTATGTGAGTGGTCAACAGGGCGACCTTGAGTGATTCACTGGCAAGTAACATCACCACCTGTTCGGTATTCGTCAATTGTGCGAGCAGCTCGGTATGGCCGCTAAAGGCTATGCCTGCTCGGTTGATCACAGACTTGTCGATTGGTCCCGTGACTAGAGCGTCTGCCTGGCCCTGCTGACAGATTTTAGTTGCACTGGTTAGTGCATCGATCAGGCCGGCTGCGTTATCGATGCTGGGGTGCTGGGGTGCTACTGTTGGGGTGGCAAGCGGGCTAGAGAGTAATTTTAGGTAACCTGGACGGTGCCGCTGCGGGTCAACAGTTAGATCTACCGCTTCTAGCTGTAGGGTTAGTCCAATTCGCTGTGCGGCGGTTTGCAATTGCTGGGGGTCACCAACAACAACCAGCTCGGCTGGAAATGGCTGATTTGCAAGTGAAATGAGTAGTTCAGGGCC
>JAESTY010000345.1 GCA_016763355.1 Immundisolibacteraceae bacterium | reverse complement strand
GAACAGTGGCATTTTCATCAAGGTCATCCCCGGAGCCCGCAGGTTGACGATGGTGACGATCACGTTGATAGCGCCCATGATCGAAGAGATACCCAGCAGATGCACACCAAAGATGAAAAAGTCGGTGGTATCCGGTGCGAACGTAGTCGATAGCGGCGCGTAGAAGGTCCAGCCAAATGCCGGCGCGTTGCCTTCCATGAAAAAGGTGCTGACCAACATCAGCATTGCCACCGGCAATAACCAGAAGCTCAGCAGATTCATCCGCGGCATGGCCATATCTGGCGCACCCACCATCAGAGGGATCTGCCAGTTCGCAAAACCAACCCAGGCCGGCATGATGGCGCCAAATACCATAATCAGACCGTGCATGGTGAACATGCGATTAAACCATTCTGGCTCTAGCAGTTGCAGGCCAGGCTGGAACAGTTCCATTCTGAACACCATGGCAAATGAACCGCCAAGCAGGAACAGAAACAGGGAGGTCCAGAGATACATGGTGCCAATATCTTTGTGATTGGTGGCGAATAACCAACGACCAATCCCCTTTGCCGGCCCGTGGTGCTCGTGCTCACCATCAGCACTTGTGGCAGTAGTGGCTGTAGTACTCATTTTTTTCTCCAGAAATTCGTGAGGCCGAAAACTCAGCGGGCAGCTTTAACCGTGGCCGGTTGTACCAGATCACCCATATCGTTACCGAAAGCATTCCGCTGGTAGGTCACCACCGCAGCCAAATCAACATCATTCAGCTGCTTCGCAAACGCCTGCATAGCGGTTCCCGGTACGCCATTCATCGCCTGATCTAAATGACCTTCAACCGGTCCAGTGGCGATCGGTCCGCCGGCAATTGGCGGGAAGGCGGGTGGAATACCCTGACCGTTGGCCTGATGACAAGCCACACAGTAGGTCATATAAACTTTTTCGCCTTTAGCCATCAATTCATCCATGGCCCGTTCCCGGTCACCACTGGCAGCAGTAGCGAGCACTTCAGCTTTCTGCTCAGCGATCCATGCCTCGTATTCATCCAGAGGCTTCACTTCGACAACAATCGGCATATAGCCATGGTCAACACCACATAGCTCGGTACATTGGCCGCGGTAGATTCCTGGCTCATCAACTTTGGTCCAGCCCTCATTAATGAAACCAGGCATCGCATCCTGTTTCCAACCGAAAGCTGGCACCCACCAGGAGTGGATCACGTCATTAGAAGTAATCAGAAAACGGACTTTCTTACCGACTGGAATCACCAGGTGTTTATCAACGTCGAGTAGAAAATTCTCGGCATCGGGTCGGTCGTATCTGACCTGATCCCGACTCTCGGCAGATAGATTACTGAAGAAACTCAGGTCTTCGCCCAGATATTTGTACTGCCATTTCCACTGAAAACCGGTGACCTGAATAGTCATATCCGATTTAGAGTTATCTTCAAGCTCAATCATCGCAATGGTAGCTGGAATCGCCATCACCACCAGCAGCAGGGTCGGCAGAACAGTCCAGGCTATTTCTACCGCTGTGCTGTGATGAAAGGTAGCTGGTATAGCCCCTTTTGATTTTCTGTGGGCAAAAATCGAATAAATCATCACCCCAAAAACACCGATCCCGATCACCACACAGATCCAGAACAGGGTCATATGGATATCGAAAACCGTGCGGCTATAATCGGTAACACCCTGAGTCAAGTTGGTTTCCCACTCAGCTAGCGCCACTTGCGGGGTGCCAAGCGCGACCATCAGCGCTCCAAGGCTAGCCCGGCTTTTCGCCAGCTGCCGCACCAACCACTTTCCGTTAACAGACATCAGAACAAATCTCCTAATAACAATCAGTCACGCGCCTGGCGCCCCTTCAGCTACCGCTGTGGCACACCTAAACCAACATTAAAAATTTAACTGGAAAAACAACATCAGTAGCAACTGACCAACGGTCGCCAAAACACTTAATGGAATATCGACGCGGTTGAATGGGACTTAAGCCTATTAAAGGCTTTCACCACAGCTACTTCCCGATGATATTTTTTGGGCGCCAATACTACCGAAAGCTGACCCTTTTCGCCATGGTGAAAACTGCCTTAAAAAGCCGATTAACCCAGTTAAATGACTTGAATCAGATCAAACTTCAAACCTGGCAATCGTCAACCCCCAAATACTCGCTCGTACTATCACTCAAACTTAAGGCAATAAGATCGAATCAACCGTCAAGTAACCGGCAACTTCATTGGGCGAAGCCACACGGGGCACTACCCCAAGACAAGGTGCCTTCATCGCCTTGATAAGCGCTTCGATGGACGCCTGATCAGCATCTGTAGATGAGCCGCAATTGGCCACCCAGCCCAGCAAAGGCAATCCGCTAGACTGGATCGATTCGGCTGAAAGCCGGGCATGACTGATGCAGCCCAAACGGATGCCGACCACCAGCACCACCGGCAAACCAATATCTATAGCCATAGAGGCCACATCATATTCGCCGTTTAGCGGCACCCGCCAACCACCCACACCTTCTACCACTACCAGATCCGCAAAACCGGCAAGTTGATCAAAACAATCTTTAATAACCCCGGGCTCAATCGCTAAGCCAGCCATATTGGCAGCTGCCTCAGGCGCGATCGCTGGTTCAAAACTAAACGGGTTAACCGTCGCGTAATCTGCCCCCACTGATGATGCCTGTTGCAACAACAAGGCATCAGCGTTACGCAAACCAAGATCGGTTCGCTGGCAGCCGCTGGCAACCGGTTTCATCCCGACCACGCGGCGACCCGAGTTCGCCAGCGCCTGGATCAGACCGACACTGACCCAGGTTTTGCCAACCTCGGTGTCCGTACCGGTAACAAAAACGCCTGCCATATCAGCTCCGCATCGCTCAGCTTTGGGGATACCACTGGATCGGTACTTCGCGAGAACCACTGGTCATTTGAGGGGTTTTCTCCGGACACCAACCATGGGCGTAATAAACCTCCCAGGTGGCTGGTAAGCGGCCATCAGCACGAAATTGCTCATAGGCCTCATTCAATTGGCGCCAGCGCTGTCTGCTAGTCATGCCCCGCTGACGGCCAACCGTGACATTGTGAGCACCAATACCCTTAAGGTCGTGGGCCAGATCACGCAATGTTTTATAGGTGGTGACGATGCGCTCTAGATCCAGTATCGGCGCTTCAAAGCCAGCGCGAACCATGGCATCGCCTACATCGTGCATATCCAGAAATAGATTGACCCGACTGCTGCCATCCACTTCAGCAGAGGCCAGGCGCAGTTCATTCAGAGTATCAGGCCCTAAGGAGCTGAATTGCATCAAGCCACCGGGGCGTAATACACGCTTGCATTCAGCAAATACCCGGTCGATATCCATACACCACTGCAGGGTCAAGCTGCTGTAAATCAGATCAAAACTGCCGTCGGCAAAGGGTAGCGCGTGGGCATCCAGCACCGCATAACGACGTTTCTGCCACCAGCGTTGACGGCCTCGAGCCTTGCGCACCATCTGCTCGGCAAAGTCACCGCCAACTATCTGTGCTTTTGGAAATCGCTTTGCCAGTTTCTGCACCCCGTGGCCGGTACCACAGCCCAGATCCAGCACCCGCTTTGGCGTTAACAATATGGGTTCAAGGCGCTGCAGGGTTCGCGACTGCACCTCCTGCTGCAGAATCGCAAATTCATCATAGCTATCGGCAGCACGATTAAACGCCTGCCGGGCCTGAGTTAAGTCTGGCAACCAGTCCGATTGGCCCGGCCTACCCTGCTCCGGCTGATCAGGATTACTCATCGATAACTGCCCTATCGGTTGAATCAATCGGACATTTTAGTAGGGCTAGCGATTCCAACAGTTGATCGATCTGCTGCTCTGAATGATCTGCCTGCAAGGTAATGCGCAGGCGTTCGCTACCAGCTGGCACGGTCGGCGATCGAATCGCGGTCACGGCAATGCCAGCCATTACTAGTTGATCAGACCAGGTCATCACTCGCTGATTACTGCCTGCCACCATGCCCTGAATTGGCGTCGATGAATTCAATAATTCAACTTCCAACTGCTCTGCTCCACGACGAAAATAATCAATATTGGTTTGCAACTTATCGCGCCGCCACGACTCATCTCGAATAAGATGCAAACTGGTTCGTAACCCTGCCGCGGTCGATGCTGGCAATGCGGTGGTGTAAATCGAAGTACGGGCAAACTGAATCAATCCTTCAATTAAAGTTTCACTACCGGCCACAAAAGCGCCCTGCAATCCCGCCGCTTTACCCAGAGTAGCCATCAACACCGGCACCTCAGACTGAGTCAAACCAACGGCCTGCAAACTGCCAGCACCGCTATCGCCAAGCACGCCAAAACCGTGGGCATCGTCGACCATCAAAGTCGCGCCAGTCTGAGCCGCAAGCGCTGCCAATTCTGGCAGCGGAGCGATATCACCATCCATGCTGAAAACTCCGTCGGTGGCGATCAATACCTGGCCTGATTCAACCTCAGCCACCGCTCGCGTGGCTGCAGCCAGGTCACCATGTCGATAACGTCGGTGATTTGCTGAGCAAATTTTTACCGCATCAATTAACGAGGCATGATTAAGCCGATCTCCGACGACTGTGTCATGACGGCCCAACAGTGTCTGCATCACACCGATATTGGCCATATAACCGCTGGAGAACAGTAATGCCCGATCCCGCCCTACAAACTCTGCCAGCTCCTGTTCCAGGGAATGATGCTGGTGATGGTGGCCACAAACCAGATGCGAGCCACCACTACCGGCCCCATAGCGATTTACCGCATCAGCCAGAGTTTTTTTTAGCTTCGGGTGGTTCGCAAGGCCAAGATAATCATTACTGTTAAAAACTAGCTGGCCAGTCCCTGCGCTAATAACCCGCTGGCGATAAAGCCCCTGATTACGATAATCCTCAAGCCTTTGATCTAGCCGGTCGACCAGTCCGGTCATTAGCCAGTGGCACAGATCGAGGCTTTGCCTTCGGCTTTTTCCATCGGCTGAATACCAAGCCGATCAAACAGCGCCATATCGGCGGCCGCATCGGCATTATCGGTGGTCAGCAGTTTGTCGCCGTAAAAAATCGAATTG
>JAESTY010000344.1 GCA_016763355.1 Immundisolibacteraceae bacterium | reverse complement strand
TCACCAAAACCAGGGTGTCCGTTACTGTCCTTGGGTAACAAAATACGACCAATCGGTGATTTATTCTCTTCCAGATGGGCGTAGTAATCGGGGAAGTCGGTGCCATCAAGACCGCGAAAAAATGTTGACTGCAGCACGTCCATTTCCGCGAGTTCATCAATCACTCGCGTGCCATGATCAAAATAGGTGGCAATCAGATCAAATTGAGCCTGAGCTAAACCCAATGTCGGGTGGTCGGCCTGGTAAAGGGTTGGAAAAGACAGTCGTACCATATACCTAAGCGCATCAAGCCGATCATCAACCAGCCCTCGCTCACGCATAAGCGAATTGTTAGGCACCCAATAGGCGCCCTGCGATTTTTGTGTGGTGCCGCCGTAGTAGCTGGCTTTTTCAAGCATGAATACTTTTGCGCCATCGCGCGCCGCATACAGGGCGGCACAGGACCCCGCAGCGCCACTGCCGACCACAACCACATCACTGTCGAAATCCCAATGCTGGTTTTTTGCAACGGGTTCAGCGCCAAACGCCATACCAGGCAACAGTGCAGCACCAGCTACACCGCTCGCAGCGCCGATAAACTGACGGCGACTTACTGATTTAACTTCCCTGTTGATACTTTTTTCGGAACTGGTTGAAGAGGTTGCTGGTTTACCATCAGAAGGTTTCATGACGACTCTCAATAGATGAAAAAGCCGGTCAGTGGGTTGTGACAACTTTCAGTCGGGCGACCTGAGTAGAAGGTCGCCAAATCTAGCGAGGGCACTATCCAACCTGACCAGTTTTGCTAAACCAAACATCGAATGGCGGTTACGGTATGCCTGCACCTGGTACATCGACCTGAACGGTTTCGATAAACGCTTTCGAGTTGCCCTGAGCCAACTGTTCTATGTCGGTTTCGGCTGAAATCATAAACAGGGTTTTTCGATCCGGCCCGCCGAGCATGCAAGCTACTGCAGGCCTGCCTGGGTCGACCCGATGGGTGATTTCCCCACCCTCTTTAACGCGTACGAATTCATCAGTAACAAAAGAGGCAATCCAGATAGCCCCTTCCGCATCCTGACAGATCCCGTCGGGGGTGTAGTCACCCAGGGCTGCAAATTCACGGCGGTTCAGCAGGCTGCCGTCGGCTCCGATGTCGTATTGCATGAGCTGGTGACCAAAAGTCTCAGCACTGATTAACCGCTTACCATCGGGAGTAATAACCATGCCATTGGGGAAATCCAGATCATCAGCCACCACTCTTGGTGGAGAACCATCGCGGGGTAATAACACAATATTGCCCATGGCTGGCTCCGCTCCGCCGAACAGATCGAAACCAAAACCACCGACATAGGCATCGCCATTGGCGTTGACCACCATGTCGTTAAGATCGGCATTGGTTAGTGCGTTAAGGTTGGCTACTTCGGAGACATCGTTACCGCTGAGCTTTAATATACGGCGGTCAACCATGGATACCAGCAACTGACTACCATTGGCTAAAAAGCCACTACCTGAGGGCCTGCCGGGCACCTTGGCAATCACGGTTTTATTGCCCTGCATATCAATGCGCAGCAACTGGTGGGCAAACATATCCGAAACGTAGAGATGTTCGTTGTGCCAGCGTGGTCCTTCGCCGAACACGAGACCGTCGACAAATAGTTCTGCAGATAGGTTTTTCAAAACTCCTCTCCCAAAGAGTGATTAGCCAGGTTTTTTTAAACTAGGGCCGAGCCAACCAGCATTCAACAATTAAATTCAGTTTAACCAGAGTTGAAATATTAACTTGAGAATATTCGTTTTGCGCGCTCACCCTTACGCATTAATCGCAGGCTAATCAGTCCAAACAGGGCGGTGATCGCCTCGTAACTTGCCGCTCCCAGGGTATAACTGTTGGCGGAACCCTGAATAGAGATACCGTAACTGCGAGCCAGTGCCAATCCGCCCATCACCAGAACCAGGGCCACCACACCAGGACGCAGCCATTCTTTATGGAGTCCACAGAGTAAAAAATAGAGGCCTAAGCCGGTTTGTAAACCGCCATACATGGCGTGAATTTCGGTTCTGCCACTGACCATCTGCATACCGAGGCCCGACAGTGTGCCTACCATGTTGGGTGCAAACAGACAGGCCAATCCGTAGCCAATAAAAGATACCGCTGTGAATAACAACACGAATCGAGCAAAACCCATCGATCTAACCCCCTGAAACCGAACACCGGACAACCTGGCGTTGCCTGGCGTCAGTGATTCAAATTATCTATTAACTTCTTTGATCAGTGACTGGCGCTGATAATGCGGCCAAATCTACTGTGGGGGAGGAGTGTAGCCTGAAATCAGGGTTAATTAGATAACCTTTAATAACCGGCTGGTTGACGACTAAATCTTGGGCTGGTGGAACCGGCCTAACTCTGCTTGAATATCCGCGATTAAAAACGACTCAAACAGGATGACTAAAATGACTGGGATGATGGATCAGCAGACCAAAAAGAAGCTTGTTCAACGCATGCTCGATCCGGGCTGTATCGCCGTAATTGGGGCGACCCCTGACAGCATGTGGACGCGCAACCTGCTCGGTGGGCTGGAGCGAGAAGGTTATCGCGGTCAGATTTTCACCATCAACCGTGGCCGCGGCAAGGTTTTGGGATACCCCTGTTTCTCGTCAGTGGATGACCTACCGGAAGTGCCTGACCTGGCAATGATCCTGGTTTCGGCTAAGTACGTATTCGATACCCTGCGCCAACTTGCCGCAAAGGGTTGCGCCGCAGCCTATGTATTGGCTGCCGGTTATGAAGACGCCGATCGACTTGCCGAGCTGAGTGCGCTGGCCAACGAGCTGGGTATCTTAATTCTTGGCCCTAACTGTAATGGCTATGTCCGGCCAGACTCTGGCCTGCATTGTTGGGGTGGCCCAATCCCACGGCCATACAAAGCTGGTGGACTGGCTTTTATCGCCCAGAGTAGTGCTGTGGCAGGTTCTGCAGCCAATTCCTGTTGGGATCGTAACCTTGGTTTTTCAGCGATTATTACTACCGGCAATCAGGCCAATTTCTCGCTTGCCGACTGTTTCGATTACCTGGCCGATGATCTCGATACCCGGGCTATTGTCTGTTATATCGAGCAGTTTGGTGACTTCGAAGCATTTGCCAAAGGCGTCAAGCGCTGCCGCGATGCGGGCAAGGCCATTATTGGTATCGCCACCGGTAAATCTCAGTCTGCCCGTGACGCCACTCTGTCACACACTGGTGCATTGACTTCCGGACCCGAAGTCTCTGCAGCTGCGTTGCGTGCGCTCGGCATTATCGCCGCCAAAGACACCGACGATGCGCTCGACTACGCCAGCCTGTTCGTACAGATTCCACCGGGCAGCTGGACCGATGTTCAAACGGTTGGCGTGATCACCCCATCCGGTGGATATGCGGCGTTAATGGCCGATGCGCTAGACGAACACGGCCTGAGCACCCCTGCCCTGCCCCAATCGGTGATCGATACCCTGCCTGAAATTGTGCCCCACAATAACCCAATGGATTTGACCGCAACCATCTTTGCCTGGGCTGATCAATATCCTAAAGTTATTGATAGCTTTATCGTCGCCGAAGAATTTGATGCGGTGGTGCTGATGATGGGCGCCTGGGAAGGTTTTGAGCGCTGGTTTGCGCCGATTACCGCCTGGGCCTACAAAATAGGCAAGCCGATTCTGCTCGGTGGCAATGAGGAGTTTTGCCTCGGCGATAGTTTACGCACCCAATTTAACAGTGACCCAACCCCAATGGTGCATGGCACCGCCCGTATCGCCCGTGCCCTGTCTGGTATGCAGCAATACAATCGACTGCAATATCGCCTGCCGGATGACTGGTTTAGTGCACCTTGCAAAAGCTGGCAAGGACCCAATACGGCGACTTTTCCAGATATGGCTGATGTGCTTAACAGCGCTGGCATTACTACCGTCGATTGGTGGAACCTTAGTCAAGGTGAAAAACCCGGTGCTGATCGGTTAGCCATTAAACTGGAAAGTCCGCAATTACTGCATAAGAGCGATCAACAGGCAGTTTTACTCGGTATTGAAGCAGCCGATGCCGCGACTAGTTGTGAGCAACTCGAACAGATTGCCTCTAATTTGAGCCTTGATAATTATCAGATTATTGCTCAGCAGATGGTGGCTGACAGCAAACTCGAGATGCTGGTCGGTGCCGTGGTTGACGACACGGTTGGTCCGGTGCTGACTCTTGGGCTTGGTGGCATCACTGCTGAGTTACAGAAGCAGGTTACTCACGCGCTTTGTCCGTTTGATATCGAGGTTGCCCGAGGACTCGTTGAGACCTTGCAGATTTTGCCCCTGTTTGA
>JAESTY010000343.1 GCA_016763355.1 Immundisolibacteraceae bacterium | reverse complement strand
GCCCCCCAAAAAAGATCGTAGACGGAGTAGACAGATGAATCCAGATGACCTGAAGAGTTTGATAATTGACCAGCCAGAAGAGGGTCTATTTCAGGTAAGCCGCAAGCTTTTTAATGACGAAGAGCTGTTTGAACTGGAGATGGAGCACATCTTTGAGAGCGGCTGGGTCTATCTCTGTCACGAGAGCCAGGTTGCCAATAAGAATGACTTCTTCACCACTTATATTGGTCGCCAGCCGGTGGTGGTTACCCGTGGAGAAGACGGCAATATCAATTGCATGATCAACGCCTGTGCCCACCGTGGTGCGGCGCTGTGTAGGGTGCAAAAAGGCAATAAAAAGTTTCACGTCTGCTCTTATCATGGTTGGACTTACAATTCATCCGGGGTCAATGTCGATGTTAAGGATCTGGATACAGGTGGCTACGCTGAGCCTTTCCTTAAGGCCAGCCATGATCTATCTCATGTGGCTAAACTCTCTGTTTATAAAGGTTTTGTGTTTGGTTCGCTGAGCGCGGATGTGCCACCGCTGGAAGACTATCTGGCTGAATCCAAACCTTTTATTGAGATGATGTCGTCGATGAGCGAGAAAGGCCTGGAAGTGCTTAAAGGCTGCTCGACCTATATCTACGAAGGTAACTGGAAGATGCAGGCCGAAAATGGCATCGATGGTTATCACTTCACCACCATTCATGCCAATTACGTCGGCGTAATTATGCGCCGAGCCAAGCTAGAGGCTGCCGGTGGAACCGATAACGTCAAGGTGGCTTACGACGATAAGATGATGGAAGGCTTTAGTAGCGGCCATTACGACCTTGATAACGGCCATGCGGTGATCTGGATTGATTTTCCAAAACCAGAAAACCGGCCGTTGTGGGAAATGAAGGATGAAGTTGAAGAGCGGGTTGGTGGTGCGATGGCCGACTGGATGCTTAGGCGGCAGCGTAATTTATTAGTCTATCCAAATGTACAGCTGATGGAACAGGCTTCATCGCAAATTCGGGTGTTTCGTCCGATTGCCTACAATCGTACTGAAGTAAAAATTTACTGTATCGGCCCAATAGATGACACGCCGACAATGCGTGAGCGCAGAATTCGCCAATATGAAGATTTCTTTAATGCGACCGGCCTTGCCACCCCTGATGATCTGATGGAATTTGAACAGTGCCAGGTTGGTTATGAAGGTCGTGAGGTTAAATGGCAGCAGGGATATGATCGGGGTATGGCTGATTTAATTGAAGGCCCGGATGAGAATGCTATTGAGTTAGGGCTTAAGCCTTATAGCAGTGGACCAGACGCTACCCATGAAACGCTTTATCACGGTCAATATCGGCAGTGGACCAGAATGATCAGTGCTGGCATAAAACGGAACCAGGACGAAGAATAGACCACTTGCTACTGCCGTCTGAAGGCGACAGTAGCAATATCAAGCGACGAATCCGGGGAGAGTGGTTACATGGATGATTGTCTGTTTTGCAAAATGGTCAGCGGTGAAATTAAACCCGACCTGGTGTATG
Organism: Immundisolibacteraceae bacterium; assembly: GCA_016763355.1. Classification (GTDB taxonomy): domain Bacteria; phylum Pseudomonadota; class Gammaproteobacteria; order Immundisolibacterales; family Immundisolibacteraceae; genus QNFC01. Next base: position 3,619 of record JAESTY010000343.1, on the reverse strand, counting down.
AAACCGATCAGGTAATCGCGTTTCGAGATATCAATCCGCAGGCACCATTGCATGCGTTGGTCATCCCTAGGCAGTATATTGCCACCGTCAACGATGCTGAGCCGGCGGATGCTGCTCTGTTAGGCCAGATGGTGTTAGCGGCGCAGCATATTGCCCAGCAGGAAGGTTACGCAGAGTCAGGCTTTCGCCTGGCGATGAACTGCAATGCTGACGCGGGCCAGACGGTTTTTCATATCCATCTGCACCTGTTAGCGGGCCGCCAACTAGGCTGGCCGCCTGGCTAAATTTAGCCGTATTCGGTGGTATTAAAAAAGGGGCATTAAATGCCCCTTTTTTATGGTGTTTTTTTTGGCCTTTAGTGAGTACAGCCCAGGCAGCGAGCGAAGGTTGCTCTGGCAGGATCTGCAACCAGCGCCTTGGCCGCCTGGTCAACATTGTCACCCATGACGGTAAATGGAAGGGAGGCGACAAAAAATACAACACCGACCAAGGTGGCGGCTAGTTGTACCGGGCGAGCAATGACCAGGTCAGCGCCCATTTGAACGCTTGTAGGATTCTGCTGGGTTGATGATGCTGCAAAGCTGGATGGGGCAAATAAAGTGGCGCAGAGTGTCATTGCAACGACGGTGTTTTTAAGTATCTGGTTCATGAGTTACTCCACAAGAGAAATTTGTTAGTTGTAAGGTGCCGTAAAAGAAGGTTACTGGCGTTACGTGGGTGTTGTTAGTTTGAAACCGTCACCCTAGATAGACTGGCTAAATTTGTCAATAGATTTCATTGGCATGGCTCCCGTTTCTACAGCGATTTGTTAAGAAGGGAATGGCTCGAAGCTACTGCGTTGCGGAGATTGATATTCAGGGTCACTGGCATCAATTCAGTAAAGCGGCCAATTTTAGCTGGCCCTGTTCCAGGTTAATGGCGTTTATCAGCGCCGGATTGCTACGCCAACTGTCGGAAGCCAGTTCCCTGGCAAACGGAATTATAGTGCTGGAGAGTGCCTGAGAGGCGGTTCTAGGTACGGCTCCAGGCATGTTGTTCACACAAAAGTGGGTAACACCGGTGTGTTGAAAGGTTGGCGCTGTGTAGTTAGTTGGTTTGGTGGTTTCGCTACAACCGCCCTGGTCTACCGCGATATCGATGAACACTGAACCGGGCTTCATTGTTTCGATCATTTTTCTGGAAATGATTTTTGGTGCTTTTTTTCCGGGTATTAGCACCGCGCCGATCAGCAGATCAGTCGTTTCCAAATGTTTCAGAATAGATTCCGGGTAAGGATATTCGCTGTTAATGTTAGCCGCTCGCTGGTGAAATTCCCGCAGTCGAGAGCCGTTTATATCCATCACGGTGACCTGGGAACCTATCTGAGCGGCGAGTAGGGCTGCGCTACCACCGGCATTGCCGGCTCCAATTATCAGCACTTTGCCCCTTTCTGCGCCGCCAATACCACCAAGCATAATGCCTGGCCCACCGGCTGGATGGTGTAGCAAGGTGGTGCCATATTGAATAGCAAGCCGGCCGGCAATCTCGCTCATCGGTGCCAGGATGGGCAGTTGGCCGCCTGTTGCGACGGTTTCGAAACCGATTGCGGTGCAACCGCTCTGTAGCAAGGACTGCTGCAGGTCAGGTAGTGCCGCAAGGTGTAAGAAGCAGAACAACAGGTGGTCAGCATTTAGCAGGGGTAGTTCTTCGGGCTGGGGTTCTTTGACTTTGATAATCAGTTGGGCATCACCGAACAGGGTTTCCCGGTTAACCAGGGTAGCGCCAATATTGCGGAAGCTATCATCGCTGTAGCCGCTGAGCAGACCGGCGTTATGTTCGACGAGTAGTTGATGGCCGTCGCGGATGAGCAGTTCACAGGCTGCAGGAATGAGCCCTACCCGTCCTTCCAGAGTTTTGGTTTCAATGGGGATGCCAATTCGCATTCTTGCTCTCCGTTACAAGGGCCTGGGTTGCCGTGTGGCCCGGGCCAATAGTAATGCTATCGACGCGAGCACTATTAACACCAGCGACAATAAATCGGCGCAGGCTTGCCAGTTGGTCCCGTCCGCCGCCAACCAGCCGGTTAATGGCGGCCCGAGTAAAATCCCAAGTCCCTGCCCTGACATTCCCAGACCAATAATGGGTGCTGCTGCAGAGGCGGTTTTGGCAAGTTTTGGTGCCTGTATAAAAATGGCTGTTGGGATAATGCCTAATACGAAGCCGTAGCCGCCTAACAGTAGTGTTGCACTGAGGCCGGCATCGTCAAGGTTGAACAACCCTTGAGTTAACACCAACAGAATCAGGGCAGGCACTAAAATAAGTTGCCAGGGCTGGAGTCCACGCTTTGCCAACCAGCCGCCGAGTAAATTTCCCGGAATAATAAAAATCGGAATGATAGCGACAACTTTTGCCGCCTGCTCTGCGCTCAGGCCCAGCTGGTTACTAAAATAGATCGGCATGAAGGTGAACACACTGAAGAATTGAAAACTGAAGCAGGCAAAAATCAACATTAATAACCAGGGCGCAATAGCTTTTAATGCCGACAGGTCGAATTCAGCGGCAGGTTTGGGGCCGGAGTTGTCGCCAGGTCTGTTACCTGGCTGGGTGATTTGTATCAGTAGCCAGGCGGCCATACTGGCAAGTGCTGCAAACAACCAGAGACCGCGCCAGCCACACCAGCTGATTAGGGTAGGTGAAAGCAGCATAATGCAGACGCTGCCCACTGGCATCCACAGTGCCCAGATACCCATCGCCATACTGCGGTCATTATTATTGGCTAACCCGGCTATCAGTGCTGGAGCGGCGACTGTCACTAAAACGATGCCAAGTCCCTCAACTGCGCGACCGGTAAGCAGGGCAGCAAAGCTCTCGGAAAGTAGTGATGCGATGGCTGCCAGAGACATGATTAGCAGGCCAGTTTTGATCATGGTTGCCAGACCAAAACGGCTGCCAAGCTGGCCAGAGATAGCACCAAATAGCAGCGTCGCCAGGTTGCTAATTGACATCAACCAGCCAATTTGGGCTAGCTGAAGACTCAGTTGCTGCTGTACTGCAGGTGCTGCGGCGCTGCCTTTGGCAAGCATGATTGCCGCAGCGACACCTGCGACGAAAACGATGCCGATGCCATTCCAGTTAGTCGCCGGGATGGGGTTGTTAGCCATTAGAAATGGCGGCGCCAAGCTGCTGGGTAAAGTCAGCGATCTGCTCGGCGCTGCGTTTTTCAGTGACGCAGATTAATAATGAATCTTGTAGCTCGGGGTAGTCAGGGTTAATTGCCAGCCCGCCAAGAAACCCGGCGTCCTGCAATTTCGCCAGTACCGGGTCGACGTCGCACGGCAGAGTAAACAGTGTTTCGTGAAACACAGGCCCGGAGAAGCGTGGCTTGATACCGGCGACCTGTTTCAGCAGTTTAGTGGTGTCGGCCATGTTCTGATGACAGCTCAGTGCTACTTGTTGTAATCCTTGTTTGCCCATGATCGCCATATGCAATGTGGCTGCGGTGGCCATCAATCCCTGATTGGTGCAGATGTTTGAAGTGGCTTTGCCGCGGCGAATGTGTTGTTCACGGGCCTGTAGGGTCAGGGTATAACCGGTGCGGCCCTGGGTATCGACTGTGCGGCCAACAATACGTCCTGGCATC
>JAESTY010000003.1 GCA_016763355.1 Immundisolibacteraceae bacterium | reverse complement strand
GTTCGTCACATGTTGAATATTATGACGCTTTTAACTGGTTGTGTTGGTCCTCTTGTAGCTGGCTGGCGGCTATTGTTCAGCAGGGATATATGATAATTTGTTCCCATTAGGAACATAAACAACACGAAGAAATATTCCCTTGGACGAAGCAGTTTTAGATACTGATTGTGCGTTACAGCTTTCTATCAGGCTGCGGGAAGAGAGAGCCAGAATTGGGCTGACTCAACAGCGCGCGGGGGAGTTGTGTGGAGTTTCTAAGCGGGCTTACGGTAATTGGGAGTCAACGAGTAACTCTGCTGCGGTACCGACCTTAGCGTTGTTGAAACTTGAATTGCACGGTATTGATGTTTTCTATGTAATGAGTGGGGTTAAGTCCGGACCGGTTAATGCGGGTTACTCAATTCACGCCGTTCACGAATCGCTGCCCAGCCATCAAGAAAGTGATCAATTTCTAGCTATTCCGTCAGTCGATTTAAAGGCTCTTTGCCCTCACAATTCGTTAACTCAACCGGTGAAAAACGTCGGTAGTCTTGCATTGAGCAAAGCGTGGCTAGCAAAATTAGGCCTCATTGGTCTGGATTTGCGGACCTTGACGGTTGTTGGGGATTCGATGTCGCGGAGCGATGGCGGAATAAGGCCGGGGGACCTGCTGTTAGTTTCGATGGGAGGTGAGCAGTCACTTAGTGATGGTGTTTATATTATTCATTTCGATAATGAGGCCCAGGTTAAGCGGCTTCAACGAGATATTGATGGTGGCATGCTTATTCTTTCCGATAACCGATCGTATCAAACCATTACGGTGCCTAAAAACCGTCTTGATGTGCTTGAAGTGATTGCTAAAGTTGAGCGGGTTATCCATCTAGATACGCCCTGAATGGGAGTGCAGACCAGTTATTCCTTTTTTGTTGATAACTAAAATATAGCTGGGCAAGTTGGCTCGTGTCGCCATTGTCATGACGGAGCAAAGCGGGGTTAAGTTGCTAAACTCTCCTCGGGTACTGTTAGCTCGATGTCACCATCTGTCAGCCGTGCCATGCAGGCGAGTCGGGCATTTTCTGGGGCTTCCATCTCTGCCAGCGTACGTGCCTCGGTGGTGCCAATCGGTGTCAGGTTTTCTGTGCCGGCTATTACCAGCACCATGTCGCTGCCGCAGCTGCCAAGTCCGCAGGACGTAGCGACTGGAACGCGTTTACCTTTCAGCAGGCTTAACAGCGACGAGTCTGGCATTGCCATTCGCCAGTCACAGTGGCCTACTACTTTAATTCGGCCCATCGGGGTTGCTCAGTTAATAGATCCGTAATAATTGATGCTAACACTAATGTTAATTAGGGTTAATCAGCTTGCTGGTTGTGGTTTCAGCTGGGTATAAATCGATTGTTTTTTAGTAGTTGCTTTACGGCGTGGGTTGAAGTCACCAGAATACCCGGCAATAACCATTTTAATTTGGCGGAGTAGTCCGAAAATGAGTGCCTCTCAGCAGCGATCCGTGGCAGTAATCATGGATCCGATCGAACAGATAACCCCCTATAAAGACACCTCCCTGGCGATGATGCTAGAGGCACAGCGGCGTGGTTGGCGGGTCGAATACCTGCAGCAGTCCGACATTTACATGAGGGACGGCGTGGTATTTGCCCAGCGCCAGGTAGTGGAATTGTTTGACGACAATGACCACTGGTTTAATTCTCTTCAAGCAGTCGATGGCCCCCTGAGTGATGTAGACCTGGAGCTAATGCGCAAAGACCCGCCGGTCGATGATGAATATCTTTACGCCACCTACCTGCTCGATCGGGTGGCGGCAGCCGGCACCCTGGTGGCCAACCCGCCGGATGCGTTACGGGCGGTCAATGAAAAGCTGTTTGCGGCCGGTTTTAGTCACTGCATGGCGCCGACTCTAGTGACCAGTAATTCTCAGCGGATTCGCGATTTTCTTGCCGAGCATGGCGACATTATTTTAAAGCCGCTTAATTTGATGGGTGGTGCTTCTATATTCAGGCTCACCAGCGGTGATCCCAACGTCGGCGTGGTGCTCGAGCACATGACCAGCCTTGGTAGTCGTTCGGCGATGGCGCAGAAATTCATTCCGCAAATTACCGAGGGTGATAAGCGCATCCTGGTGATTGGTGGTGAACCGGTGCCATTTGCACTGGCCAGGATTCCGGCTGAGGGAGAGACTCGAGGAAATCTAGCAGCCGGTGGCCGTGGTGTGGCAGTAGCCTTGTCAGACCAGGATCGCTGGATTGTTGATCAGGTAGCGCCCACATTGATCGAACGTGGTTTATTGTTCGTTGGCCTTGATGTGATCGGTGACTATCTCACCGAGATTAACGTCACTAGCCCGACTTGTGTTCGGGAGCTCGATAGTCAATGTGATCTGAATATCGCCGGCACTTATTTCGATTGTTTGGAACAGGCTTTAACCGGGTCTTGACCTCATTCGCTGCTATTAAACCGGCCTAAATGGTGTGGTTGATTGAGTAATCGACTTCAGCAGTCATTGATACTAGAGCCGTCGCTTGATGCCGGTTCGTTAAGTATGGTCGATAGCCCTGGGGTAAGACCGGCTGATCGACTGCTATCGACACTGTTATACGCGCTGGCGGTACACCTGGTGTTGTTGCTTGGGCTACAGTTCGAATTTAGTTTTCCTGATATCGCCGCCGATAAGCCTTCGCTAGATATTACCCTGGTGCCTTACAGCAATGTTGCCGAGCCAGATCAGGCTGATTTCCTCGCTCAGGCAAATCAACAGGGCGGCGGAGAGTCTGATAAAGCGGCCAAGCCAACCACGGTATTGCAGGGCCAGCAGCAACAGGTCGAGCAGCAACAAACTTCAGTGGCGGTGGCCGATGTTTTAGAAACCGTGACCCCGCAGCAGGTTGAAAAATCAGTCTTGGCAGTCGAGAAATCCCCTGCACACCAGGTGCCGACTGAGAAAATCAAACCCAAACAATCGTTGGCAAAGCCGAAATTTTCTGCCGCAGCCATCATGCGCCAAAGTAGGCAATATGCTCGCCTGCAGGCTCAGCTTGCGGATCAACAGCAGGCGTTTGCTAAACGACCGCGCAAAAAACATGTTAGCGCTGCAACAAAGGAATATGCCTATGCGGCTTACCTGGAGGCGTGGCGAGCTAAAGTCGAGCGGGTAGGAACGCTGAATTATCCGACCGCAGCGCGAAATGCGGGTATCACCGGCAGCTTAAGAATGGCGGTTGAAGTGGATGCGAAGGGTCGTTTGCTAGATATCGAAATCAGTCGTTCGTCGGGCTATCCGGTGCTCGATAAGGCTGCGGTGCGCATTGTTAAGCAATCCGCGCCATTTGCGCCCTTGTCAGCAAGCATCACTAAAGAGACCGATGTCCTGGTGATCGTACGGACCTGGCAATTCACCCAGGACAACGCGCTAACTAGCCGATAGACCTGCTTAATAATAGAGCTGTTTGATAAAGGTCCAGTGGTGAATGCTACAGACAAGGTTTTTTCGTGATCGGGCTATCTGCGCCGCTGATGGTTTAGAATAGCGCCCATGCTAGCCGAAGCCGACCTCACAGGCCAATTTCTGATTGCCATGCCAGGCCTCTCCGGAGAGCCGTTCGAGCGTTCAGTCTGTTTCATCTGTCAATACGATCAACAGGGCGCGCTGGGGATGATTATTAACCGCCCCAATGATCTGCGCCTGGGCGAAATTCTTGAACAAACCAGTATTGATCCCAGCAATGAAGAAATCGCTAACCTCGGGGTTTACACCGGTGGCCCGGTTAATTCTGGACGTTGTCTGATCCTTCATCAGCCGCTCGGCAGCTGGGCGGCAACCCTGCAGGTGAGTGATCAAATCGGTGTCACCGGGTCGGCAGATATCCTGGAAGCGATTGCAGCGGGTGAGGGGCCAGAAACATTCCTGGTCTGTCTCGGTTATGCCGGCTGGGGTCCAGGTCAACTTGATCAGGAAATGCTCGATAACAGCTGGCTCACCGGGCCTGCCAGCGCAGAGGTGATGTTTGAGACGCCGGCTCGAGGACGCTGGCGCAGTGCTGTGGGTTTGCTCGGTATTGATCCAGACCGACTCTCTAGCGACACGGGCCATAGCTGATGTTGGCGCTATCAAAGGCCCGCCTGCTGGGTTTCGATTACGGTCGCAAACGTATCGGAGTTGCCAGCGGCCAGTTGGTTACTGCGACCGCCAGTGCCCTTGAAACTGTGCGGGTGCATAAGAAGCAGCCCGACTGGCAGCGTCTGGATCACCTGGTGGAGCAGTGGCAACCTGGATTGATGGTGCTGGGTATTTCCCGTCATGCGGATGGCACCGACTCTCCGCTGACACCAAAAATACGAGAATTTTCCGAACAGCTTCAGCAGCGTTATGAATGTGAGGTGGAAATGATCGACGAGTATTTGTCTTCCTCGGAGGCCAGCCAGTTGCTGCGAGACAGCGGTGCTGCGCCAGAAGGTGATCATCTCGATGCGCTGGCCGCGCAGTTGATCTTGCAAAGCTGGATCGATCAGCAGGTACGCCGCGTTGATTAATAACGGTTCAAAAATTGCAAAGGGTGGATCGCAACGGCGGGTTAAGTTAGGCCCCACTGCTATTAGTAAATTGCTCGATCAGATGGCTACCGAGTGCCAGTCGCTGCTAGCTGGCAAGCAACCGCTAGTGGTCGGCATTCATACCGGTGGTGTCTGGGTCGCTCAGGAGCTGGCAAAGCGATTGCAATCGAGTTGTGCCGAAGTCGATATCAGTTTTCACCGCGACGATATTTTAAAGCGCGGACTGCCGCGACAGACTGCGGTGACCCAGTTACCGGTCAGTTTGACCGGTCGCACGGTGGTGCTGGTAGATGATGTCCTGCATACCGGCCGTACCATTCGCGCCGCTCTGGAAGAACTTTATGATCGCGGCCGACCGGCGCAGGTGCTGCTGGCGGTGTTGGTCGATCGCGGCGGCCATGAATTGCCTATCCGTGCTGATGTGGTTGGCCAGCAACTCGATCTGGTAGGCGGCGATCAGGTCAAGCTATCCGGTCCCAAACCGCTTAAAATTGAGGTTCACCATAGCGGTGATGAATAGGCTAATAATCAGATCTACAGGTGTATTAAAGATCACTGTCTCTGATCAAAATGGCGAGGTGAATGGTTGAAAAAAAGCCGCAATACAGACCTGCAATATAATGCAGACGGCGAGCTTCGCCATCTATTGACCACTGAGGGGCTGCTGCCGGAAACCTATCAGCGGATTTTTACCCTGGCAGATTCGTTGACCGATAACCAGACCATTAGAAAGCTGCCGGTACTGCGCGGCAAAACCATCGTATTACTGTTTTTTGAAGCCTCGACCCGAACTCGAACGACTTTCGAAATTGCCGCCAACCGGCTATCTGCTGATGTCAGCGTGGTCAGCGTAGCAACTTCAGCCACCAGCAAAGGCGAGAGCCTGCTCGATACGGTCGAAACCCTGCAGGCAATGCAGGCAGATATGTTCGTCGTGCGCCACGGCGATAGTGGCGCGTCTCATTTGATCGCCAGTCACGTGGCCGATCATGTCAGCGTGGTTAATGGCGGCGATGGCTGTCATGCCCACCCGACCCAGGCGCTGCTC
>JAESTY010000342.1 GCA_016763355.1 Immundisolibacteraceae bacterium | reverse complement strand
CTCAAGCATCATCTTCCTCTTCGTTCTCGTCGGCTTCCTCTTCGGCGTTGGCTCCCTCAGCGAATCCTTTAACGGCTTCTGGGACATCAACGACCTCTTCGACGGCCTCCTCGACGGCTTCCTCGACGGCTTCCTTCTTCTTATCATCGAGTTGTCTGTACATGAACAGATCGACCATGCTGGTTGGTTTCTTTCTGTTGTTAGCGCTGGCACTGGGTGCTTTTATCCTGACCATTATCGCCGCCATTCAGGCCAATCAGGGAGTCGCTTATCGCTACCCACTGATAATTCGTTTTATTCGCTAAACAATGACCCTGAGGTGCCGCTTGAAACTATTGTAGCAAAACGCTACATTAGTCTTTCAGTTGCATTGATGGAGTTGATAAAATGAGTCACGCCCATGGGTAAGGCCGCCTCCCCGGTCCGGTTCGAGAAAGAGTTGCTGGAATCAGCCGCGCTCTCTGGCCAGGTTAACCACCGCAGTGCTGTCGGACAGATTGAATACTGGGCCACCATCGGCCGTATGGTCGATGACATTCTTGATCCGGATACTCTGTTAGCGATCAACTCCGGGTTTAAGCGGTTAACTGTCGAGCCCGCCAAGCCGGTTACGGTCAACGCCGACCAGTTATTTGAACAGATCGAGCAACAACGTCAGCAAGGCACAGCAACACACCCGATAGCCGCCGGCACAGTTGCCTATCAGCGCTCAGATAGTCACCCCGGCATGCTTGAACAGGTTCAGTCCAACGGTGATTTAATTGTCGGCAGTTTTGAAAATGGCGAATTTAAGCCCGCTGACCCTGCAGCCTGAGTCACTTAAAGATTGAGCTCAAAACAGCTCTGGTTGTTGGCTGGTGGCAACGGTGCCGGCAAAACCACCTTTTATTATCGTCACCTGCAGCCGCTGGGCATTCCGTTTGTTAATGCGGACGAAATTGCCCAAAGCCTGTTTCCAGTATCGGCGGAGCAGAGTAGTTATCAGGCCGCCAAAATCGCCGAAGCCATCCGTGCCCAACGCCTGCTCGCTGGTGAGAGCTTCTGTTTTGAAACCGTGTTCTCTCATCCCTCTAAGGTGGATTTTCTGGCCAGGGCCAAAGCACTTGGTTATGAGATCATTCTAATTTTTATTCACCTGGATTCGATTAACCTTAACCTGGCCCGAGTTGCCCAACGGGTTAGTAGTGGCGGTCACAAGGTGCCCGATCAGAAGATATCTGATCGAATTCCTCGGGTGCTGGAAAATGTCAAAAAAGCCATTCCGTTGTGTGATCAGGTACGGTTATTTGACAATTCCCGAGCTGATAATCCTTTTCAGCGGGTCGCCACCATCAAACCTGGCGCAAATCCGACGATAATAAGTTATCAACCAGTGCTGCCCAATTGGGCAAAGTTTCTTATTTCTTCTATAGAGAGTTCTTAATGACCAATAACGATATTCTGCGTCGCCTGCGTTACAGCTTCGATTACGACGACAACAGAATGATCAAAATTTTTAGTCAGGTCGAACAGACCGTCAGCCGCGAGCAGATCAGCGCCTGGTTAAAGGCCGATGACGACCCCGACCAGACCCGCTGTAATGATCATCAAGTGGCGCTGTTTTTAAACGGTCTGATTATTGAGTTGCGCGGCAAAAAAGATGGCCCGCAGCCGGTCGCCGAAAAACAGCTCAACAACAACCTGATCTTCGTCAAACTAAAAATAGCCCTCAACCTTAAAGCCGAAGACGTGCTCGACCTGGTCGACCTGGCCGGACTGACCATGAGCAAACATGAACTCAGTGCCTTTTTTCGCAAACCGGGCCATAAACACTTTCGCGAATGCAAAGATCAGATATTGCGAAATTTCCTGATGGGTCTGCAACTCAAACATCGCGCAAATGCCCCTGATAAAGGCTCTTTTGTCTGGGGTAAGTCAGGCGAAAAAGCTGACCACTGAAATCCCTGGCGATGGCAGTTATTAGAAACTGATCGCGATTAACCCTGGATTGATTCGAATCATGCTCAGAGAGATTCCCGCAGTTAGACAAATCAAAGGCGAACCCGACCGGCGCTGGTTCTCCAGTATCGAGGCTGACTTGCTGGTTTGGCATGTTTGGGATACCAGCAATATCATCACCGGCTTTCAGTTTACTTACGATAAATCCCGAGCTGAAAAAGTAGTCACCTGGCAGCAAACGGTCGATGGCCTCCAGCATATGACCGTGGACGATGGCGAACAGCGTCCCGGCAAACCAAAATCCACCCCGATACTAGTTACCAGCGTCAGTTTCGATCCATGGCATGTTTGCGGTCTGTTTTTACGCATCAGCGCTGATCTGCCGCGTGAGATTCGTAACCGGGTCTGCGCGGCCCTAATATCAGGTCAGGGCAACTTGTAGTGCTTCGCCAATAAGCTGGAACACCGACCATGATTGAGATCGTCCGCGCCGATTACCTCCACCCCCGACACCAGGCAGATATTACTGCCCTGATGAAAGCCTATGCGCTCGACCCCATGGGCGGTGGCAAGCCTCTACCTGACAGCCGCATTAAAAAACTATGAGTTGAGTTGGCAAAACGACCTTACGCCTTCACCCTGATCGCCTATGTAGATGAAGTGGCTGCTGGACTGGTGAACTGCTTTGAGCAATTCTCAACATTCGCCTGTAAGCCATTGATCAATATTCATGACGTGGTGGTATTAAAACAACACCGGGGCAGGGGGATAAGCAAGCGGATGCTCGAACAGGTGGAGCAGATCGCCCTCGAAAAAGACTGCTGCAAATTGACACTTGAAGTGCTTACCGGCAATGCGGTTGCCCGGTCGGCCTATCAAGGGTTTGGATTTAGCAGTTACCAGTTATCACCCGAAACCGGATCAGCCGAGTTTTGGCAGAAGCTTTTGTAGCACTTAATTTTAGGCATGGATCAGTATTTTCAAGGTTGATTTATGGGCTTAAAAAGGGTGACTCATGATCGGCTTATGGCGGATAAATAACTGCCCGGTCGAGTAATTTTTCGGCACTTCTGTGGCAGTAATAGCAGTTTCCTTATGAGATTCAGCTTAATTGTTGTAAAACTATGGTGCCGCCCATTAAAAGCTGAGTTTTCCCTGGTGATCAATGGCGTGGATGATCTGCAAAGCAGAACAAGGTTTTACATCATTTGAAGGAGAGGTCAGGGGGTGTTTGGCATTAGTTTGTCTCGGTATTGGATGGCGTTACTGTTCGGTGGTGTGGT
>JAESTY010000341.1 GCA_016763355.1 Immundisolibacteraceae bacterium | reverse complement strand
CCGGTTATCCACTGATTTACACTCTACCGTATGTATATCGATAGCCATTGCCATCTCGACGATGCCCGTTTTGACTTGCATCAGGCCGAGTTAATTGCTGACGCCTCTGCCGTGGGTGTTGAACAGATTGTAGTGCCCTCAGTCTGGTCGACGCATTGGGGTGCGGTTGCGGGTTTGGCAGATCATTTTGATGGCGTGCATGGTGCATACGGTTTGCACCCCTGGTTTTTAGCCTCAGCAGCGAATGACCCTGATGAAAATCAGGCCGATGATTTAATTCGGCAGCTCGATGACTGGCTCTGTAATCACAGCGCGGTGGCGGTCGGTGAGTGCGGTCTTGATTTTAGTCGCCGCTTTGATGAGGCCCAACGGGCCCTGCAGCAGCCGTTATTTCAGGCTCAAATAGAGTTAGCGCAGCGACATCAATTGCCGCTGATTATTCATGGTCATAAAGCACTGGATCGGGTTATTCATCTGTTGAGTCGGTATTCCGGTGCGCGCGGGGTGGTGCATCGTTTTGACGGCAGCCTGCAACAGGCTCAGCAGTTGATTGAAATGGGTTTTTTCATCGGTGTGGCGGCTGGGATTACCTTCCCCAGGCAGCGCCGGCTGCGTCAGGTTATCGCCCAGTTACCGGTGACTTCTTTACTGCTGGAGACCGATGCACCTGATTTGCCACCGGCAGGGAGTAGCGGGTCGCTGAACCAACCGAGCTTGTTGCCAAAAATTGCAGATGTTTTGGCAGAGCTACTGGCATCGACCCGCGCAGAGGTGGCGGCTCAAACCAGTGAGAACAGTCGCAAACTATTCGGTATCTAACATCGGTTGAGTTTTGGCTGCGGCCGCGGTGAGTCTTTTATGCAATAACGAGCTACGCGGGAAGTGGGAGCTTAAAAACTCCATCTGATCAGCCAGAATTCGGCGCCCTTTTAGAAAGATATATTCCGCGTGGGTCGGTACGAACGGCACCGCAATCAGTGGCATATGCGCTTGTTCCGGAGTGCGGTCTGCTTTGTGATTGTTGCAGCGCCGGCAGGCGGTGACCACGTTATTCCAGTTATCTTTTCCGCCCAGGCTGATCGGGGTGACGTGATCTCGTGATAATTCAGATGATCGAAAGTGTTCGCCGCAATAGAGACAAATTTGCTGGTCGCGACGAAACAGAGTGGGGTTGTTCAGCGGTGGGGTGTATTTGGAACCACTGAGTCGATTACCTCGATTGGTGCCCAGCGTGGCGATAATGGAGTTGACCTCAATTACGCTGCGATTTGCGGTAGCTGCGTTGATACCGCCATGAATGGTGTAGAGCGGGCTGCCACAGGCATAGGCGACCCGGTTGTCGTGATAGAGCTTGACCGCTTCCTGGTAACCGATCCATTCCAACGGCATGCCGCCGATGTCGGTTCTCAAAACCTGTTGCTGCAAACCTGTCACGATTTTCTGCTCCCTATGTTGCGCAGCGCTGTTACCGATCGAGCTATGGCTATCCAGGCTGCACTATCGTGATGTGGGCTGACCAGTCCCGGATCCAGCAATCTGGCTGGATTGAGTCATGGATATTGCTTCCCTGTTATAAATTAACGTAGATCCATCCGTGGATAGGGTTGAGTCTATCCCCTATTTAGCGGGTCTGCAGGGGTTAGCGTAGCGGGTTGCGATTATTTCGTTAAAAATGGCTATAAAACAACATTTAGTCGGCGATTTGTAACAAAGTGGCGCTAACGCGGTTCTACTGCCGCGAAACTTATTAATAAATTGCCTGGGAGGCAAAAATGGTTGAGTTTTATCAGTTTGGCCCAGTTTGGGGATTACCGGATGCTAGCCCATTTGTCATCAAGCTTGAGCTCTGGATGAAAATGGCAGGGGTCGAATATCAGACCGTGGTCGATGGTGACACTCGTAAAGCCCCGAAGGGGAAATTGCCCTATATCAAACTTAATGGCGAGACCATTGGTGACTCTGAGCTGATTATCGACAAGCTCAAACAGCAATTTGATCTAAAAATTGATGCGGAGCTGACTGCCGAGCAACAGGCACATAGTCATCTGCTGACCCGAATGATGCACGATAGTTTTTACTGGGCGCTAGTGCACTGCCGCTGGATTGAAGATTCTGGTTGGCAGCAGGTTGGACCGTCGCTGTTCGGTAGTTTGCCAAAGCCGCTTCAGCTCATTATTCCCAGGTTGGTGCGTCGGTCCATGGTCAGGAATTTGAGTGGTCAGGGCTTTGGTCGTCACAGTCGTGATGAAAAAATGCAGATGGCCCGTAATGATATTGACACCCTCGACACCATGCTGGCTGATCAGTTGTTTTTTCTCGGTGACGAGCCGCATACGGTAGATGCCACGGTGCAGTCATTTCTGATTTCGATTCTTGGGCCACCGATTGATAATCCGATTAAGCAGTATCTGCTCACGCAACCGCGCCTGCTGGCCTATTACCAGAGAATGAATGAGCGCTTTTACCCTGAGATTCCAACTCCCTGAATAGCTATGCCTAAGCGTTGCCGGTAGTCACCATGATCCGCTTTGATTCGATCAGTTTTGGGTTTGACGGCGGTTCTCTGTTCCGTGATTTTGATCTGCGGATTGAGGCCGCTGGAACCACCGCATTGATGGGTAGTAGCGGTAGCGGCAAATCGACTTTGCTACGGCTGCTGTTGGGTTTGTTAATACCCCAACGTGGTCAGGTGGTGTTTCAGGGAGAGCCGTTGCGGGCTGGTAGTTTTGACCAGCTACGCCAACGTACCGGCTATTTAATTCAGGGTGGCGGTCTGTTCCCGCATTTGAGTGCAACCGACAACATCACCCTGATGGCACGACGCCGGGGCTGGCAGCCGAGTCGAATCGAGCGGCGGCTTGATAAGCTTAGCGAGCTGGTGCAGTTGGAGCCAAAATTGCTGGATCGAAAACCGGGTCAGCTATCGGGAGGTCAGCGCCAGCGGGTTGCGCTGTTGCGTGCACTAATGCTGGATCCGGATCTGCTGCTGCTGGATGAACCCTTCAGTGCTCTCGATCCGGTAATCCGTTTTCAGCTCCAGGAAGAGCTTAAAACGCTGATCGGTTCTTTGAATAAAACCGTGTTGCTGGTCACCCATGATGTTGCTGAGGCGGCCTGGTTGGCTGATCATCTGGTGCTATTAGAAGATGGAGCTATCGTGCAGCAGGGCCAATTTCAACAATTTCGCAACCAACCTGCTTCGCCGTTTGTAGAACAATTTCTGGCTGCTGCCCGGCCCCTGCCGCAATGACTTCTGTTCGTAAGCTGACTTCAATGCTGTTGTTTGGTTGCTATCTGCTGATGTTTGTTAGCCAGGTGGGGGCAGCAACTCGGCCGATTATTGTCGGTTCGAAAAATTTTACCGAGTCGGTGATTCTTGGTGAACTGGTGACCCAGCTATTAATCGCTCGGGGATTTGCTGCCGAACACCGCCAGGCGCTAGGGGGCAGCCGGATTCTCTGGAACGCGTTGCAACGTGGGGATATCGATTTTTATCCAGAATATAGCGGTACTTTACGGTTTGAGTTGTTAGTCGGCTCTGATGCGGGTGCAGATCAGTTGGCAGCGGCGCCGCTCCAGCAGCTACTAAAACCCTTCGGCATAGTGGCAATGGAGTCGTTTGGATTTGTTAATAACTATGCACTGGGGATGCAGGAAAGCCGGGCTCAGGAGCTCGCCATTCGGCGGGTTTCTGATTTGTTGAAACATCCCGGTTTACGCATTGGTGTTAGTAACGAATTCCTGCATCGCAGCGATGGCTGGCCAGGCCTGAAGGCGGCTTATCAGTTACCGCAAGATGCAATCGGTCTGGATCATGACCTGGCCTATCGTGGTCTGGTTGCTGGTGATCTTGACCTGATTGATCTCTATACTACGGATGCAGAAATCAGCTATTACCAGTTGCGGGTAATTGAAGATGATCGTGGCTACTTTCCTAACTATCACGCCCGGTTACTTTATCGTCAGCAGATGGCCGAGACCTGGCCCGAAGTATTAAAGAGTTTGCAACCCCTGGAGGGCCTGCTCGGGGAAGCCGAGATCTCGCGACTCAACAGCTTAAATAAGTTGCAGAAACAACCCACAGAGCAGGTTGCTATTGAGTTTTTACAACAGCGGCTGCAGATCAAAGCTGACCCTGACCGGCCTGCTCATTCAATTTGGCGGGCTATCTGGACCACCACCGGCCAGCAGCTATTCCTGGTTGGTGTGTCGTTATCGGTTGCACTGTTACTCGGACTGCCGCTAGGAATCTGGGCCGCAAAAAACCGGGTTGCTGGGCAGTTGATTCTGGGTATCACCGGAGCGATTCAAACTATCCCGAGCCTGGCATTGCTGGTGTTCATGATCCCGTTGCTGGGCATCGGTACGCTACCTGCTTTGGTGGCACTGTTCGCCTACAGTCTGTTACCGATTATTCGAAATACCGAAGCCGGACTCAGTGGTATTAGCGCAGATTTGCGTGAAACAGCTGTCGCCCTGGGGCTCACTGCCCGCGAGCAGCTCTGGCATATCGAACTACCGCTGGCATCTCGAATGATTGTGGCGGGTATTAAAACTGCGGCAGTGATTAATATTGGCACCGCCACCCTGGGCGCATTGATTGGTGCCGGAGGTTACGGCCAGCCGATTCTGGCCGGTATCCGCCTTGATGACACCGGGCTGATTCTTCAGGGGGCAATCCCGGCAGCAGTGATGGCTTTTCTAGTTCAGGGTCTGTTTGGCTGGTTGGAGCAGCGCCTGCCTGGCGCTAGCTAAGTTGGAGTGCCAGCACGAGTTGCTCTAGTTCGGTGATCGGCGCGCTACAGCTAAATCCTTTGCAGACATAAGCCACGCCATCGGCGGCGTCGACCATGGCTCTGTCGCTTAACAAACCCGGAAGCGAGTCGATGGCTGCTGGAATGGCCAGACTGTAACTGCGAAGTCCGAGTTGGCTGCGCAGTTGAGTTTGCCATTCAGGCAAGGCCTTATCGGTAGCCCGGACAATCACCGTGGTGGGTGGATCGAGATAATCTTGCAGGCCGGCAAGCAGGCCGCAATGGGCCATCGGCATTTCGTTGATCAGTTGCCAGCTGCCACAGAATATCTGCTGCTGTAGGTCACGGTATCGCGAATCGCCGGTGAGCTGGGTAAGCTGGCCAAATACTCGGGCGGCTACTGAATTGCCTGCAGGCAGGCTGTCATCGGCAAATGGACGACTGCGCAGAATCAGTTTCTGGTGATCATCACTGGTGAAATAAAGTCCGCTGCCGACGCCGGTTTCATCGACTGCCTGGAAATGGTTCAGCAATCGTTCTGCCAATTCGAGCAGGAATTCAAATTCGTCGCTGTTCCAGCGGCATCGCTGTAGCGCCAGAATGCCATCCATGACCATTACGTAGTCATCCAGATAGCCGTTGAGTTGGGCCTGGTTATCAAAGCTGCAGGACAGTAATCGTCCATCCTGCCAGTGGTGTTGGCGCAGGAAGTTCAGTGCCCGTTCGGCGGATTCGATGAATTCAGTTTTGCCGGTTTCACGTCCGGCCATGGCCATGCCACGAATCATCAAGCCGTTCCAGGCGGTGATAGTCTTTTCGTCCCGCCCCGGGCGGGGTCTGCTCTGGCGTGCGCTTTCTAGCTGCTGCATGGCGCCGGTCAATACCACTACCACTCGCTTGCTGGAAATGCGCAATTCGCTGGCGATCTGGGCGATGCTCTGATGGCCGCTGAGGTGCCACTGACCGTTGAAATTGGCGGCTTGATCAAGGCCAAAGCGGCGTGAAACTACCTGCCATTGCTCATTACTAAGCAATTTTTCTGCCTGCTCAGGTTTAAAGGTGTAGTAAGCGCCTTCTTCTAATTTGTCGTTATCGGTACTGCCATTAGCAGCCGGGCGCGAATCGGCATCCAGGCTGGAGTAGTAGCCGCCGGTCGGGGACTGCATTTCATTGATGATCCAGCGCCCGGTCTGTTCAATCACTCGGTGGTAGCGACCACTGCCGCTGGTGATGCAGGCCTGGCTTAGCAGGGTCAGCAGCAGGCCGTTGTCGTAGAGCATTTTTTCGAAATGGGGGATCTGCCACTGGCTGTCGGTGGCGTAGCGGAAAAAGCCGCCGCTGATCTGATCGTAAATACCGCCTTCGACCATTTTGTCGAGGCTGAATAGCGCCATGTTCAGAAATGGATCTTCGCCTGGCACCGGATTGCTGCCGGCAAGTCGCAGGCAAAGTTCCAGGCTCGGTACGTGAGGAAACTTTGGTGCACCGCCGAAGCCGCCGTTATGGCTGTCGTAGTTTTCGGTGAGTACGCTAGCTACCTGTTGTAGGGGCTGTTGGTCTATTTGGTCGGCAGCCTTGGTCTCACTGGCTTCACTGCGCAGCATGGCCTGATGCAGAGCCTGATTTTGCTGGCCTATCTGCGGGCGTTGATTCTGAAAATAGTCATTTACCCGCTGCAGAATATCGGCGAAGGCAGGGGTTTCCTGTGAGGCAGTCACCGGAAAATAGGTGCCGCCAAAAAAAGGTTGCTGTTCAGGAGTTAGGAACATGGTCAGCGGCCAACCACCGGAGTTCTGGGTTAGAAACAGGTGGGCAGTTTGATAAATTCGGTCCAGGTCGGGGCGCTCTTCCCGGTCAACCTTGATGCAAACGAAGAACTCATTCATCAAGGCTGCGATGGCTGGGTCTTCAAAAGACTCGTGGGCCATCACATGACACCAATGGCAGGCCGAGTAGCCGATTGATAGCAAAATCGGTTTGTCGAGTTCGCGAGCTAGCTCCAGAGAGGTGTCACCCCAGGGATACCACTGCACCGGGTTATCGGCGTGTTGGCGTAAATAGGGGCTGGTCTGGTTGTTAAGTGCGTTCATGCTGGGTGCCTATGCGAGAATGGGGGGTTCTCGTGGATCAACCTTGTGAGCCTGCCAACACTGGCTGATAAGGCGACAAATTAGTCTTTACATTAGTGTTTCATTGGATTGGGAAAAAAATAAATAATGCTCATCTATCCCGAAATCGACCCGGTGATATTTCAGGTCGGGCCACTGGCGCTGCGCTGGTATGGCCTGACCTATCTGGTCGGATTTCTTGGCGCCGCATGGTTTGGTAGCTCTCGGGCGGGGCGGCAGGATAACAGTTTTAATAAAGAGCAGGTTGCGGACCTGATCTTCTATGGTGCGCTCGGCGTGATTATTGGCGGTCGACTTGGCTATGCGTTGTTTTATCAAACCGCTTATACCCTGCAAAATCCATTAAGCCTGCTGGAAATATGGAAAGGCGGCATGTCCTTTCATGGCGGTATGCTCGGGGTGTTTGTGGCTTGTTGGTTGTTTGCCAGAAAAACGGGCAAGCGTTGGTTCGAAATAACCGATTTTATCGCGCCTATGGTGCCCATTGGACTCGGTGCCGGGAGGATCGGTAATTTCATTAATGGTGAACTCTGGGGCGCGGTGACGGACAAACCCTGGGGTATGGTGTTTCCTGGCGCTGGGCCTTTTGCGCGACATCCGTCGATGCTTTATGAGGCCCTTTTGGAAGGATTGCTGCTGTTTCTGCTCCTCTGGTTTTATTCGGCGAAGCCAAGACCGAGAATGGCGGTGTCGGCCTGGTTTATGATTGGCTATGGCCTATTTCGTAGCCTGGTTGAGTTAGTGCGGGAACCAGATCGACATTTGGGTTACCTGGCGGGCGACTGGCTGACCATGGGAATGATGTTGAGTTTACCGATGGTGTTGATCGGCCTGTTGTTGTTGGTGATGTCCCGCCGGCCTGAAAATGTCATTAATGTGGCCAGATAACGGTGTCTGGGTGGTCTAATTTGATTTTCGTTACGTCCACAACCGGTGATCTGGATGAAGTCGTTTAAAATAGCCGCCAATGGCCGTCTTAATATATAGATGCCTTTTTACGTTTTACCAAGTTTTATAGCGGAGTAGTTGCATGCCCACCTATCGTTCCCACACCTCTACCAAGGGCCGCAATATGGCTGGAGCACGCGCCCTATGGCGCGCTACCGGCATGACCGAAGATGATTTTGATAAGCCGATTATCGCTATCGCCAATTCGTTTACCCAGTTTGTGCCGGGCCATGTTCATTTAAAGGATATGGGCCAGCTGGTGGCTGGGCAGATTGCTGCAGCCGGTGGCGTCGGCAGAGAATTCAACACCATTGCGGTTGATGATGGTATCGCCATGGGCCATGGCGGCATGCTTTATAGCTTGCCATCCCGAGAATTGATTGCCGATTCGGTGGAGTACATGGTTAACGCCCATTGCGCCGATGCGTTGGTCTGTATCTCTAACTGCGACAAGATCACCCCCGGCATGTTAAT
>JAESTY010000002.1 GCA_016763355.1 Immundisolibacteraceae bacterium | reverse complement strand
TGGTTTTGGAATGGATCATTTCAAAGGAGAAGATTTCTAGTCAAATAGAAATCCGTGCCAATAAAAAATGCCGGTAGCACGAGCTACCGGCATTTCAGTTAAGCACTTATTACAACATCAAGTGACGGCACTGAATCTTTAGCGATCTACTAACCCAGCAACCTTAACCGCTAGCCGCATTTAGAGTCACCACAACTCAGGCAGGTCATACAACCGTCCATCAGGATAACCGCCTTGGTTCGACATTTCGCACAAAGACTCGATCCCTGAGGAAACAAAGCCTCTTCTTCAACCTCACTTTCTGATTGGGGTTCACCCTTCTGCCGGGCCTCGTATTCTGCTCGTTTCTGATCCAGCACTTCCTGCTGTACATCCGTTAACCGGTCATCGCGCAACATGCCGATCATCTTCAGATGAGACTCAATAGCATCACCGATTTCAGCGACCAGGGAAGGGGTGTAAACACCACCCGGTTTAAAATAGCCACCCTTAGGATCGAACACCGAATGCAGCTCTTCAACCAGAAAAGTGACATCGCCACCTTTACGAAACACCGCCGAGATAATCCGCGTTAACGCCACTATCCATTGGAAATGATCCATATTTTTCGAGTTAATGAAAATCTCGAAAGGCCGCCTCAACTCATGATTGGTGCCTGGATTGAGAATCACATCATTAATAGTCACATAGAGCGCATGCTCTGACATGGGCGTCTTTATCTTATAGGTAGCACCGTGCAGCTGATCCGGCCGCTCGAGTTTCTCGTGCATCTGAATCACTTCGGCCTGCTGCTGAGTCTCCTCAACAGCAGCTTCCGGTTCTTCAGTTACGACGCTATAAGCTGTTATCGGTTTATCTATTTTAATCGTCATGGTTTCACCTCTACGACTCGCTGAGCCTCAAACACACAGGCCATCCTGATCGGAATCACGCGTTAAGCGCCTGGTTTTACAACTTGCCGTAATAACCTTCTTTCAGGGCATCAAATAAATTCGCCGCGCTATGTACTTCACCGTCATATTCGATTTCCTGATTACCCTGCGCTTCAATCGTGCTGCCATCTTCCAGCTCAAAGCGATAAGTGGTGTTTTCCAGATCATGCTCCTTCACCAGCACCCCCTGAAATACTTCCGGGTTAAATCGAAACGTCGTGCAGCCTTTCAGGCCCTTTTCATAGGCATATAGATAGATGTCCTTGAAATCTTCAAACGGATAATCGGTCGGCACGTTGGCGGTTTTAGAAATCGAAGAATCGATCCATATCTGTGCAGCCGCCTGCACATCAACGTGCTGGGTCGGCGTAACATCGTCAGCAGCGATAAAATAATCCGGCAACCGCCGCTCGGGCTCGTCCACATAAGGCATTGCCTCACTGTTGACCATCTCCCGATAGGCCAACAGTTCGAACGAAAACACATCGATTTTTTCTTTGCTTTTACGGCCCTCGCGAATCACATTGCGGGAATAGTGGTGGGCAAAGCTTGGCTCAATACCATTACTGGCATTATTGGCCAGGCTCAACGAGATAGTGCCGGTCGGTGCGATCGATGTGTGATGCGTAAAACGGGCACCAACCTGCGCCATGCGGTCGGTTAGCTCGGTGTCAAACTGCTGCATATAGCGGCTGTATTGGCTGATCAAAACTTTGCCAGCGACTTTATCGCCCAACTTAAAACCGGCTGCAGTCATTTCTGGACGCAGTGAGAGCATTTGCGCATCCACCGTAAACATCTCATCCATGATCGGCGCCGGTCCTTTTTCTTCAGCCAGATCAATACCAACCTGCCAGCCGACCACCGCCATTTCCCGTGAAACTGCCTCGGTGAATTCCAGCGACTCAGCAGAGCCGTAGCGGATTTTCATCATGGTTAACGATGAACCCAGACCTAGAAACCCCATGCCGTGACGACGTTTACGCTCGATCTCAACACGCTGTTGCTCTAGCGGCAGACCATTTATTTCCACCACGTTATCGAGCATGCGGGTAAACACGGCAACCACCTGTCGATACCGATTCCAGTCAAATCGCGCCTTATCGGTGAACGGATCGAGCACAAAACGGGTTAAATTGACCGAACCCAGCAAGCAGGCTCCATAAGGCGGTAATGGCTGTTCACCACAGGGGTTAGTTGCACGAATATTTTCACAAAACCAGTTGTTATTCATCTGATTGACCTTATCAATCAAAATGAAACCAGGTTCAGCGTAATCGTAAGTGGAGACCATAATCGCATTCCAGAGCCGCTGCGCCGGCAAGGTCTGGTAAACCTCGCCTTCGAATTCCAGTTGCCAGTCTTCATCATTTTTAACCGCCTCCATAAACTCTTCGGTGATTAAACAGGAGAGATTAAACTGGCGTAGGCGACCGTCCTCACGCTTAGCGCGAATAAAATCAAGCACATCAGGGTGGCGGATATCAAAGGTGGCCATCTGCGCACCGCGGCGCCCACCAGCGGACGAAATGGTGAAACACATCTTGTCGTAGATATCCATGAAGGACAGCGGACCAGACGTATTGGCACCTGCTCCAGCCACATAAGCACCTTTTGGGCGCAGGGTTGAAAATTCGTAACCAATGCCACAACCGGCTTTCAGGGTCATGCCTGCTTCCTGAACCTTATCCAGAATGCCACTCATCGAATCTTCAATGGTGGCAGAAACCGTACAGTTAATAGTTGATGTTGCCGGCTTGTGCGCCAAAGCGCCCGCATTTGAAAGTATGCGTCCTGCTGGCAAAGCGCCCTGCTGCAGAGCCCAGGTAAATTTTTCTCGCCAGTGTTCACGCAATTCCGGAGTCAACTCGACGTCAGCTAACGCTACAGCCACTCGGGTGAAAGTGGCTTCGAGATCGGCATCCACCGGCTTAGCATCTTTATCTTTTAGGCGATATTTACTATCCCAGATATCCGCAGATGCGGGCTGTAATGGGATATCGACTTGCTGCGCCACCTGGTCTACCGCGTGTAACTCTGCCATGTTGCCCCCTGAACTGTTATTCATTATTTATTTGGCCTCTCCGCCACCTGGGCCGGCATCAACACTAGCTAAAAGCCTGCTTACCGCTATCTATGTCGACCTGCCTTAAACAGCCCTGCCCGAATCCGCGATTACTTGCCTTAGTAAAAACCTAAATTGGTACAAACCTGGCCGCATCATCAACCTCGGCAAACCTCGA
>JAESTY010000340.1 GCA_016763355.1 Immundisolibacteraceae bacterium | reverse complement strand
TCTACGCTTCATTCGGTCAAATTAACAACCTTATTGCTGGCTCTGGCGCCCACTTCCCTGCTCGCCGGACCTCCGATTCAACAGTGGCAAAGC
Organism: Immundisolibacteraceae bacterium; assembly: GCA_016763355.1. Taxonomy (GTDB): domain Bacteria; phylum Pseudomonadota; class Gammaproteobacteria; order Immundisolibacterales; family Immundisolibacteraceae; genus QNFC01. The sequence continues at coordinate 10,956 of JAESTY010000340.1, read as the reverse complement.
CCCGGCGGCAGCAGAGTGCTGTTTGTAGCCGCACCGGCGCTGCCGATGATTGACCTACAACTGGTGTGCGACGCAGGCTCTGCACGCGATCCGGCGGGCAGCGTGGCGTTGATGACCAACAGCCTGCTGTTTTCAGGGGCTGCAAACCTGGATGCTGACGCCATTGCCGCCGGGTTTGAAGACCTGGGCGCTCAGACCGGCAGCTCGGTGAGCCGGGATATGGCCAGTGTCAGCCTGCGTAGCCTCAGCGACGATGATCATTTAAAGCCTGCGTTGGCCCTGTTTGCCAAGGTAATTAGCGAGGCCAATTTTCCTCAAATTGATTTTGAGCGCGAACGAGGTAACCTGCAGCTGGGACTGGAACAGGAAAAACAGAGCCCTGGTGCGCTAGCCAAACGGGCTTTTTATCAGAAGCTTTACGACGACCACCCCTACGCGGCCATGTCCAGCGGTACCGAGCAAAGTGTTGCTGAACTCACCCGCGATCAGCTAATCGAATTTAAACAAGATCATTACCAACGCAATAACTGCCTGGTCACGCTGGTCGGCGACCTGAGTCGTCGTCAGGCCGAGGCGATTGCCGAACAGATCACCGAAAATCTGCCGGCTGGCAGCGACCAACCAGCGCTGCGCAATGTTGCCAGTATTAAGAAGAACCCCAAACAGCTGGTTCAACAGATCATCCATCCGTCTCAACAAACCCATTTATTACTGGGTCAACCGGCTATCGCCCGAGGTGATGATGACTTTTTCGCACTATTCCTGGGGAACCATGTGCTGGGCGGTAGTGGCCTGACCTCGCGGATCAGCCAGGTGATTCGGGAACAGGAAGGGCTGGCTTATAGCAGCTACAGCTATTTTGCGCCCATGAGCCGCCAGGGCCCGTTTGTGATGGGACTACAGACCCGCAATGATCAGGCCGACAAAGCTGCCAAGCTATTGCGGGCGGAGCTGAATAAATTCGTCGCCGATGGCCCTAGCGAAGAGGAACTCACCGCGGCCAAACAGAACCTGACCGGGGGCTTTCCGCTACGCATCGATAGCAACAGCAAAATCATTGGTTATCTGTCGATGATTGGGTTTTATGGTTTGCCGCTGGATTATCTGGATGACTGGGTAGACCGCATCAATGCTATTTCTGCCAAGCAGATCCGTGAGACTTTTCAGCGCCGGGTTAACTTGCAACAACTAGTTGAGGTTCGGGTCGGTGGTGAATAGGGGCGATGGTCAAAGCTAAAACCCAATCCAAAGGCTCGCGAGGTAAAAACAGCCCAGTAAAAAAGCAGCCGCATGGTGGCAGCGGCAGCCTACGAATTATCGGCGGGCAATGGCGCGGACGACGCATCCCCATCGTTGAGGTAAAGAACTTAAAACCCACCCCAGACCGGGTACGCGAAACTCTGTTCAACTGGCTTCAGGCCGATATCAACGGCAGTCACTGTGTGGATCTGTTCGCAGGTTCCGGTGCGCTAGCGTTCGAAGCCCTGTCCCGTGGCGCGGCCTCGGTCATCGCCGTGGATAGCAGCCACGATGCCTGCGATCAGATGCGCCAGAGTGCTGCCGAACTAGGCACCGACCGGTTACAGGTGATCTGTGCAGATGTTGACCATTTTCTTAACCTACCTATCAAGGCTGATCAGCCTGACTGGCAAATTCTATTCGTTGATCCACCTTATGACCTGGGCTGCCCACCTCCGCAGTGGCCAGCGATCATCGATCACCCGAAACTCTCTATAGAAGCCCTGATCTATCTAGAAAGCCACGCTCGAGATCAGCACAATGCTATTGAGAATACGGACAACCATTGGGCCCAAATACGCAACAAAGTGGCCGGTGAAGTCTGTTACCGATTACTGCAACGCCAGCAATAAACCGCTAACCGATGACAAAGGCCGCTTAGATGCGCACAATGGCGGTATTCAGCCGCCATTGATAGCCTGTGGCCATACAGCACCCAACGTTTTAAAACCCATTGTTGACACAAGGAAAGCACCTTGACCAAAGCGGTTTACCCAGGTTCATTTGACCCCATCACCCACGGCCATAGCGACCTGGTAGAGCGGGCAGCCCTACAGTTCGACCATGTGGTGGTGGCCATCGCCAACAACATCAATAAAAAAACTACCTTCTCTATAGAAGAGCGGGTTGAGCTGGCCAATGAGGTATTTGCTCATTGCACCAATGTTAGCGTGGAACCGGTGCAGGGACTGATCGTTGATTTTGCCGAACAGATTAACGCCAGTGCGATTATTCGCGGCCTGAGAGCGGTGTCTGATTTCGAATTTGAATTTCAGATGGCGTCGATGAACCGCAACCTGAAACCCGCCATCGAAACCCTGTTCATGACGCCGTCGGAGCACTATGCGTCTATCTCCTCCAGCCTGGTCAAGGAAGTTGCCCGATTTAATGGCGACGTCTCCGGATTTCTACATCCACTGGTACTAGAGAGACTCAAAGAGAAGCTGGCGCAAGCTTAAAACCATGGCATTAAAGATTACCGAAGAGTGCATCAACTGCGACGTTTGCGAACCGGTCTGCCCCAATGAGGCAATCTATTTCGGCACCGAAATTTACGAGATTAATCCTGATTTGTGTACCGAATGTATCGGCCATCACGACGAACCCCAGTGTTTGATGCTCTGCCCGGTGGAATCGATCGAAAAAGATCCGATTTATCCAGAATCCGACACCGACCTACTGGGTAAATACCGGCTGCTCACCGCACAAAAAGCTGCAACCACCAAGGCACCCTAATGAAACAGCAATCCACTTTCGCACTGGCGTTGACCCTCTGCGCAGGCCTTACGCTTGGCACCGGCACGATCACTGCAGCACCGTCGCTTGGTGCGGTCGCTACTGCCCATCCATTAGCCACCGAGGCAGGTTTTGCAACTCTGGCTGCTGGCGGTAACGCCTTTGATGCGGCGGTCGCCATCAGCGCCGTGCTCGGGGTGGTTGAACCCAGTAGTTCGGGTTTTGGCGGTGGTGGTTTCTGGCTGCTCCATCGCGCCGAAGATGGTCATCAGGTGATGATCGATGGCCGTGAAGAAGCTCCCAGCGCTGCGGATCGTGACATGTACCTGGATGAGCAGGGCGAGTTTCAGCGCCTGCATTCCCTCAATGGCCCGCTTGCCGCTGGCATTCCCGGACTGCCCGCCGCACTGGTCACCATCACCCAGGACTATGGCAACCTGTCGCTGGCAGCAAACCTGGCAGCAGCCCATCGTATTGCTCAAGACGGCTTCAGCGCCGATGCCCATTACCTGAGGATGGCCAAAATTCGCGTTGAGGCGTTACAGGCGTCGCCGGCGGCTACTGAAATTTTTCTCGATAATGGTGATGCACCGCAGAGTGGTTTCGTGCTGCGCCAAAGCGACCTTGCCGACACCATTCAGGCCATGCGTGATCAGGGCCATGATGGCTTTTACAGCGGCCCGGTTGCCAAACGGCTAGTTGCTGGGGTGCAGGCCGCTGGGGGCATATGGAGCCTGGATGACCTGAAAAACTACCGGGTGGTAAAGCGCGAAGTACTCACTGGTAGCTACCACGGCCTGAAAATTGTCACCGCCGCACCGCCATCATCCGGCGGTGTTGCACTGATCACCGCGCTGAACATTCTTGAGCAGTTTGAACTTGATGGGCAACCCGAGCTAACCCGACGGCATTTGATCATTGAGGCGATGCGCCGCGCTTACCGCGACCGCGCTCAATATCTGGGTGATCCAGATTTCGTCAAGATTCCCCACGATTTACTGCAGAGCAAATCTTACGCTGCCGGGTTAAGAGCCGGCATTCGTAGCGACCGGGCCAGCAGCAGTGAACAACTACCTGGCCGTGCGCCAGATTACGAAGGCACCGACACCACTCATTTTTCGGTGGTGGATCTGGAAGGCAACCGGGTCGGTGGCACCTTGAGTATCAACATCCCATTTGGTAGTGCTTTTGTAGCCCCTGGAACCGGTGTGCTGCTCAACGATGAAATGGATGATTTCTCCGCCAAAGAAGGTATCCCCAATGCTTACGGTCTGGTGGGTGCCGCCGCCAACGCGATTGCACCGGGTAAACGGCCCTTATCAAGCATGACGCCGACTTTTGTCGAGCGCGGTGATACTGCGGCGGTGCTGGGCACCCCCGGTGGTAGTCGGATTATCAGCATGGTGTTGCTGGGCCTGCTGGAATTCGCCGAGGGATCTAATGATCCCGCGGTCTGGACATCAACCCAGCGTTACCATCACCAGTACCTGCCCGATGAAGTGCAGTTTGAAAAAGGTGGTTTTGATCAGCAGACCCAGGATGAGTTAATCGCTCTGGGGCATAGCTTAAAAGAGCTAACCCGCAACTATGGCAATATGCAGGCGATCTATAGTGACCCGATAAATCAGATATTAAAGGCAGCGGCTGACCCCCGTCGACCAGGCGGTTCTGCCGAAGTACGCTAGGCAAACCCCGGACAACCATTTTTGAAGTTTTAACCTGAAAAAATAACAGGCAGGCTTGAACCGATGGCAGCAAATCCAAACACCAGCAAAAAACTACAGCTAAGAGACATACTTGGCTGGCTGGTGGATGATGGCATGATTGCCAAAAAATCGGCCCAGGCGCTGTCGGCGGGCAGCGGCGGCCTGGAACATCCCATACTCACCATTGCCCGACAGAACTGGAAAAGTACCGCACCACCAAACGCCCCCCTGAGTGCAGAACACCTCACCGAATGGCTCAGTAAGCGAATCGATCTGCCCTATTTTCGTATTGATCCACTCAAGCTTGATCTACGCTCGATCACCGGCGTGATATCCCATGCCTACGCGAGTCGGTTTCAAATTCTGCCGTTAATGGCCGATGCGGATGTGATCACGGTAGCGGTCTGTGAACCCCATATCATCGACTGGATGGATACGGTCACCCATGTCAGCAAGAAAACCGTTAAACGGGTGCTGGCCAATCCCCAGCAGATTAACCAATACCTGAACCAGCTGTTTAAGCTCAACGAATCAATTGGCAGTGTTGCCGACGAGCGCGAAAAAGCCAGCTCTATTGGTAATTTTGAACAGCTAATTCAACTCGGTGCTGGGGCCCGCGACGGCGAAGACCAGCACATCGTTAATATTGTTGACTGGTTACTGCAGTACGCTTTCGACCAACGCGCCAGTGACATTCACCTGGAACCCCGTCGATCAGAGGGCATGTTGCGGTTTCGTATCGATGGCGTGCTGCACCTGGTGCATACGGTGCCGGACAATGTGATGGCCGGTATTCTGAGCCGATTAAAAATCCTTGGTCGCATGGATGTCTCAGAGAAACGTCGTCCTCAGGATGGCCGAGTAAAAACCCGCACCGCCGGTGGTCAGGAAGTTGAACTACGCGCGTCGACGATTCCCACCGCTTTCGGTGAAAAAATGGTGCTGCGAATTTTTGACCCGGATACGGTGGTTAAAGATTTTGAATCACTCGGTTTTGGTAAGGACGAAAACCGCCGCTGGGATCAACTAATCAAAAACCCCAACGGCATTATTCTGGTCTCTGGCCCCACCGGTTCAGGCAAAACCACCACCCTCTACTCAAGCTTAAAACAGCTGGCTAAACCGACCCTGAATGTCTGCACCATTGAAGATCCGATCGAAATGATCGAGGGCTCGTTTAATCAGACTCAGGTGCAACCCAACGCTGGCCTGAGTTTTGCCGAAGGGGTTAAAACCCTGATGCGACAGGACCCGGACATCATCATGGTCGGCGAGATTCGTGATCAAGAGACCGCCGATGTGGCCATTCAGGCCGCCCTAACCGGTCATTTAGTGCTCTCCAGCATCCACACCAACGACGCGCCATCGAGTATTTCTCGACTGATGGATTTAGGCGCACCCGCCTATCTAATAGAGGCGACTCTGATTGGTGTGCTGGCACAACGCCTGGTGCGCACGCTCTGCCCCCACTGCAAGCAGGAACACCCGGTAGATCAGCAACTCTGGAAAAACCTGGTGCGGCCGATCAAACTCGACCCACCGAAAACCGTGTTTGCCCCCAACGGCTGTGATGAATGCCGAGGTACCGGTTTTCTAGGCCGGATCGGCATTTATGAAATGATGTCCCTCAACAACGATATCCGAGCACTTATCACCAATGACCTGGACCTGCGTGCACTGCAACGAGCTGCCCTGCTCAGCGGCATGGTGCCACTGAGAGTCGCCGGTGCGCGCAAGGTCGCTGCTGGGCTCACCACCCTTGAGGAAGTGATGCGGGTGGTGCCACCTCCCCAGGCCGATCCGTTGTTAAAACCGCAATAAAACTAGGCCCATTCCGATGCTTACTCAACTATTGACCTAAACTTCAGTAGTCGCGAAAACCGGTGACCATTACAGCAGTTAACAGATCGAGCTATCGATATTCCATACTCGACCGCACCCACTGCCGACGAGTAACATTAGCCAAATAACAGCCATACCGAACTTAATACTGAGGTGCTCTGTCATGGGCAAAATCGAACCAATCAATCAAAACTATCAATTCACTGAAGCCCAGGTCCGCGAAGGCGCGGTCAACATGCTGGTTAACGGCGCCAACGTGACCAAAGGTACCGAGGTTTTAATCCTCAACGAGCCGGGCCTGGTTGAGCCAGAAGTCGCCGACATTATTGAGCAGGAAGCCCGTAAGCTGGGTGCAACTGTTTATGTAATGTGGGCGGGTAGCGTTAAAGGTCCGGAGCAATTGCCTGGACCAGCCATGGCCGCTATGCAGCATTGCGAAGTCACCATCTTTAATCATATGCTCGCCGGTCTGCTACGTCTGATCCCATTTGATGGCAGCGGGCTAAAGCTACTCAATTTCTGCACCACCTGGGACACACTCGGCAGTGAATTTGCCCGTGTCCACTATAAAGTGATGATGGAGATGATGCAGTATTTCGGGCCCCTGTTAGCGGCTGAATCCAGCTATCGAATCACCTGTCCGTTGGGGACCGATTATTACGGCGACATAGAGACCAAACCAGCTCCCAAAGCAGATAACAAAAAAGAAGATACCGGCGACGGCTTTGCACTGCGTACTTTCCCGATCAGCGTTAGCCCACCGGTGATGAGCATGACCGCCAACGGCAAACTGGCGATTCGCTGGCTCACCCCAGCCGGTATCCATGAATTCGACGAGCCCGGCATCACCCTGCCCAGCCCGGTGCTGGCCACCATCAAAGATGGCCGCATGGTCGATTTTGAAGGCGCCGACGACGCCATCGCCGAACTCAAACGTTTCGTCGAAGACATTGGCAAACAAACCAATAAAGATGGTTACATCATCAATTCCTGGCATGCGGGCACCAATCCACGCTGCTTTGCCCACGTAACGCCGGCCGATAGCCTCGATGCCTGGATGTACATGATTCACGGCAATCCGCGTATCGTCCATTTCCATACCATCGGCGAACCACCACCCGGAGAAATGTCTATCCCGGTGGTCGACCCGACCATCACTTATGGTGACAAGGTATTCTGGAAAGATGGCCAGCTAGCCATTCTGGATCACCCGGAAGTCCGCGAACGGGTTGCCAAATATCACGACCCAGACGACGCCCTGTTTGTTGATACCAATATCGGCGTATAAACGTGCCATTAATACTTACTAAAAGTTTCAGGGTTAATTTATGAGCAACACCATCTGGTACACCCGCTGCCCGGTACCCACTGCATCGGGTATCGCCAAACAGCACGACGCCTTCACCACCGCCTTCTCCGAGAGCGGCTGGCAGGTTCGTAACATCCGTGAACGGGGTGCTGACGGCACCAGCCTCAACACCCATTTCAACCATGACCTGGACGACTCTTTCCGCGAAGGCGGGGGTTCTCCACCGGTTTGGGCGCGCGCTAACGGTGCCGACACTTCTCTGCTGGGTGTCTGTTTTATCGAAGAAACCCTTGGCCTGTTTGTGCGTGACGACGACGATTCTATTCAGAGCGTGCCTGACCTGGTCGGCAAAAAACTGGCCCTGCCTGAATGGCCCGAATTGATTATGAATTTCTTCCGGTTTGCCGCCCAGAAAGCCTTTGTCTCGGCACTGCAATTAGAGGGGATTCCCGAGAGCGAAGCCAACTTCGTTGAAGTTATCGAAACTGGTGACCATTTTCAGCTATTAAATCCAACCTTCACCGACGGTTCTGACCGCACCCTGGCTTCCTATTACCACTGCCAGATGGAAGCGTTGCTCAACGGTGAAGTAGATGCCATCTTTGCCAAGGGTGGTGAAATTGCTGCCATGCAGGCCGAATCTGGCGGCAAGCTGCGCATGCTCACCAATTTAATGGATGCTAAACCGATGTGGGCCAAGGTTAACAATGCCACCCCACGGATTTTGACTGTTAGTAACTCGCTGGTACGCGACAACCCGGATCAGGTAATTACCTATGCCCGAACCCTGTTGCAGTCAGCTAAATGGGCGCAACAGAATCACGCCGAAGCCGACATTGCCATGGCTGCTGAAACCGGCGTACAACCGGCTGACATACACACTTATTACACCCGCGACATCTACGATAAACTGGCACCAGAATTAAGCCTGAAAATGCTCGATGCAGTAGAAATCCTCAAGAGCTTTCTGTTTGAACATGGTTTCATTGATAATAACTTTTCAACCGAAGAGTGGATGGCCAAAGACCTACTGCAGGAAGCCTATCGATTGGAAGGCATGGACTGGCGAGAATAATCCGCTAGGCTGATTAACAGTGCCTCGAATTCCCCCCATTTAACAACTGGATATAGTCATGGATTCCAAACAGCTACGTAGCCTCTTCGGTCGTTTTGCCACCGGAGTAACCGTGATCGGTACCCACGATACCAAGGGTAATAACTACGCGATGACCGTTAACTCATTCAGCTCGGTCTCGCTAGACCCTCCTCTGGTGATGTTCTGCATTATTCGTGAATCGGACACCCTAAAACCGATCCAGGACTCGGGCTGCTTTAGTGTCAGCATTCTGTCTGCCGAGCAGCAGGATCTGTCCAATGCGATGGCTAAAAAGGGCGGCCCTGAGAAAATGAACGGTGTGGCAACGTCCACTGCAGAAACCGGCGCGCCTCTGCTAGAGGGCAACATCGGCTGGCTGGACTGTAAGCTCTGGAATACTTACGAAGGTGGCGATCATCTGATTATGATTGGCGAAGTGGTCGATAGTGGTGCCCCAGATGAAGCCGACCCGCTACTATTTTTTAACGGTAAATATGCCAGCATTGACTAAAGCTGCCAGGCAGCTCTTAGCGGGATCCATACCCGGTTAAGCGCTGCCAAAGCAGAAATCTCAGCCAATTTCGATAATAGCCAGTCTCAACTGATTATTGGCCGCCATGCTCAGAAGCCTGCCTTTTTGATCTTCAGTAAATGAGTTAGATAACCGCTAACCCTACTGTTATGATAAGTCTCACGGCGTTCTAATAAGGAGCAAAAAAATGGCTGAAGAAATCACCCTGGAAACCCTGGCTCGGCAGCCCGGCGTCATCGGTGCTGCCCGATGGAAAACCTCCGAATACGCAACTAACATGGCCGCCCAGCCGGTGCTTACTGAAGCTGCCGGTAGTATCGACCGCAGGCGCGCTGCCCGGTTGATGAACAACGCCGAAGTAGCTGGCATGTCGATGATGGGCATCTCAATGCTCAACAACACCAGCAACCCGGATGACAGTCGCAATGTCTACCCAGTTGATTCTTATTACGTTAACGGCCAGCACACTAGCATGATCGCCACCTTCAACCGGGTCGCCGTGCTACTGGATAACAGCGTCGACTATGAGGTCAGGGAAATCATCGGCTTGATGAACCAGGTCGGCAACTAATCCGGTTTAGCAGTTTAGAGCCCGGTAACTCCAGGCTCGCCGTCGATAATAACAATTTGTACATCCGCTACATCAGCACGTAACAACCTGGCGCTGATGTAGCTATCCGAGTCATAAAACCCCTGAGCGGCCTCAAAATCAGGAAACTCGACGAGGATGGTTCTTCGGCCTTCGGTCTCACCTTCCAGGGTTTCAGTACGGCCACCACGCACCAGAAAACGACCACCAAACTCGGCAATAACACCTGGGGTGCGGGCCATATAGGCTGTATAGGCTTCCGCGTCGCGAACATTAGCCCGATAGATTAAATACGCCGACATCCGAACTTTGCACTCCTGAATTTGACAGCCAATCTAGCTTCGGCGAAATGCCTGGGACCAGATACTAATAATAGCCACGGTTAACAGCGCCCAAATCAGAGCAATGGCTCCAAACAGGTCTGGGGCCTGCATCATCATGCTCATCAAAGACTCTTCATAATAGAAAAACCATTGATGTCCTGCAGGAAAGATCACTGTGTGTAGCCAGTAAAAAACAGCCTCTGCGCCGAACACCCATAACACTGCAGCAACCAGACATATCGCTGATATAAAAACCCCGAATAATCTGCGGCCAGGTAATCGCTGACCTCGAACACAGACCCAGGCAGTGCCGAACAGGGCCATGCTCAGGGCGACCCAACCAGCCGGCCGCAACCAGGCCACCAATCGAGCGACATCGGTCAGGTGAATAATCTCTGCTTTAGTCAGTAATAGACCAATCCGCTGACCATCGGCGTGAAAATACGCTAGCGTCTGTAGACCTTCACCCTGGTGATGGATAGCATCCACGATGGCAATGAACAACCGAACGCGTTGATCCAGACTGGTCAAATGAAAATCAGGGCGCAATGGATTTAACGGTCCATAATGCTCAACAGTGGCGCCAATACCGATCAGGTCGTGTAACCAACGATAGCCAAAACCCTGCCAGGCCATTAATTCCCAGCCAACAGATAGCGCCCCAACAACCACCAGGCCAAGCAACAGGCCCCAGCCTGTTAGGCTCAAAATATCAGCGATTGATTGTTTCAAACTGGAGCTTGCTCAAATGATATTGCGGGACTTGGGCCGACAATGCTCGAATCAGACACCTGGCCAGAAATCG
>JAESTY010000339.1 GCA_016763355.1 Immundisolibacteraceae bacterium | reverse complement strand
TGGGTTCGCGAATCTAAATGTTCGAGTGCATGCGGAAAATGGTATCGCTATCGCCGGTTCGATAAACGCTACAGCGCTAGGCGGCTCTACCAGTACTAATGCTGATGCGTCAGCTTTTGTGTTTCTTGACACCAATCTGCCATCGGCGGATATCGATGTGAATGGCGTGATTAATGTCACTGCCACGGCAGACGGTGCATTTGGATCAGCCTTTGCTGGATTGACCGCTGCTGCTGAAGGTAACCTCGCGCTTAACACAGTTACCGTAGCGGCGACTGGTTTGGAATCCGACGGCCATGTGTCTATCGATCTGGACGGTACTAACGGCATTAATGTCAGCGGCGCCATTAATGCAGTGGGTATTGCTGGTACCGCCGGCGCAGCGGATGCAGAAGCTTTTATTGATATCAACACTCAAGCTAGCGGAGCGAACATTGTTGTTACGGGCCCGATCACTGCCACCGCGACAGCCACAGGGGTCAGCGCTAGCGCTAGCGTTGATGTGTTTGCCAGCAGTGGTGATATCAGCCTGGGTAATGTCACGGTCACTGCGAACGGTAATTCTGATGGTTTCGGCTCGATTGATGTGCAGACTAACGGCGGAGATTTATCCGTCGGCAATCTCACCGTAAACGTCACTGATAATAATAGTGATGCAACGGGGTTAATTAGATTGGATGCCAGCAGTGGTGCGATCACTGCGGGTGCGCTAGCGGTGACGACGACTGCTGGTTTTGACTCTGCTCGCACCACCATCGAGGCTCATGCTAAAAACAGTGTTGTCATTAATGGTAGTGTCGTAGCCATTGCCAATGCGCCAGATTTCACCGGTTCGTCGGCGGATGTGCTGATTGATTTGAGTGCGGTTGATGGTGGGGTCACCATTAACGGTGATTTGATCGGTCGCGCAAGCGGCGAATATGGAGAGGCCCACGTCATTGTCACTACTGGTCTGGGTGGAACCGGCGGTGATATTAATGTTTTTGGCACTGCCGAAGCGCGGGCTAGTATGGCCAGTTACGCGGATGACGTTAAGGTGCAGCTCAGGGCGCTGGGCACCACGGGTGATGTCAATGTCACCGGTGATGTGATTGCTGCCAATATCGACACGAGTATTGACCCGACCTGCTGTACCAATGATGCGTTGGTGCAGATCGATGCGGTGGCCGGTTCGATAACGGTCGGTGGCCGGGTCGAATCACTGGCGGTGGGGCTCGATAGTGATGGCGCGACTGCGGAAGTGCGTATAACCGCCGCGCAAAATGTGACTTTAACCGGCGGTGTGCATGCGCTAGCAGACGCGGTATCGGCGAGTGATCCCACCATTGCGACTGTGGATATTACCGCGGGCAATCTGCTGACCACCGGCGCGATCAGCGTTAACGCCACCGGCGGCAGTTCTATCGTCAGTCAGCTAAGCCTGATTGCCGGTGGCCAGTTAACCACTACCGGCCTGCTGACCGCCGATTCGATTTCATTTGGTGCAGCCGGCTTTAACGTGCAAACCGCTGCTACTAATTTGTTTGTTAATAGTGGTGCCGGCAATGCACTGATTAATAACACGGCATTCGCAGGCCCAGCCCAGCTACAGTTTCTCGGCGGTGGCTACACAGACATCAATGTCGCGTTTGGCGGCGATGGCAGGATCCAGCCCGGCAGCGTAAGCGTGGCCAATGATCTGTTTGTTTCGGCCAATGGCGATCTTAATGTCAGCAGTACCAGTTTACATGCCGGTGGTGTGCTTGATCTGGTAGCCGGGGGTGGTGATTTATTCCTCTCCAGTTCCAGTCTGTCCGGTAATAGCGGGGTTTTTCTGGCGGCGGCCGGTAGCGTGCTTAATACCGGTACGCTAATCAATGCGGGGATGCTTGGCGTGTTCGCCGGCATAGATATTGACCTGTCGAGTTCGACCATTAATGTGGGCATAAACAGCGATGCGGCGCGCCTGCCCGGCGATCCGCTGGTGACCGACTTTTTACTGGCCAATGGCATTTCGGTGCCGAGCCTGAATCCGAATGCGCTGTTTCTGGCAGGTAATACCCTACAGATTGGAAATTTAAACCTGAGCGGCACCTACCTCTGGGTAGAAGCTCAGGATCTGTCGTTTACCGGCACGGTGAGCTCGCCGCTAGACGTGCTGGTGCAATTACTGCCCTCAGATCCGCTGGCGACCATCAGTTTTGAAAACACCGTGTCATCACTGAAACAGGTTAACTACGGAAACTCAGAGCATCTGTCGCCGTTTACCGGCACTACCATTGCAATTGGCGCAGGTTTTCATCAGGGTGAGATCGTGATTGGTGATCTAGGTGGCATTGATGTGGGCGATAAAAACATCCTGTTTGTCACCCAGAACGGTAACGTGACCGGAGAAGACCAGGTCACCACCACCGGGCTGCTGGCGCTGCTATCCCTGGTGCCCTTAGCCGATGAACTGGTCGAGATTGTCGATACCATCTCCTCGATCGATGACGTGGTGGATTCCGGTGGTGGTTTGATTGGCGAAACCATCACTACCGAGCAGGAAACCATTGCGGGAGAAGATAGCGAAAGCACTGATGACAGCGAGGAAGAAGACGAAGAAGAGCAGCAAGCCGACGGCGACAGCGATGACAGCGGCGGCGAAGGCGGTGCTCTTATCGAGCAAGATGACAGCGAAGAACAGAGCCTGGAGTGCGCATGATGCAGATTAAAGCGCTGAAGAAAATTGGGCTGTTCGTGGCGTTGTTTGCTTTTGGATCATTATTGCAGGCAGCACAAGATAGCTGGGATGTCGAAAGAGGCCAGTCGCTGTCGAAGATAGTGCGCCAGCTACTACCCAATGATGCGGCTAGCCGACCTGCACTGATGCAGGCGATCGTCGATCTTAACCCGCGCGCTTTTGGCAGTGGTAATCCGGACAAGATGTATGCCGGGGTGACTTTAAAACTGCCAGATCTGGATCAACTTCAGGCTGCAAAAGCCGGTTCAGTGGCAGCCAAAACCAGTACCAAACCCTTTATCCAAAACTCCAGAAAAGTCATCAACGTGGCCAGTCCGACTAAAGCTGGCAAAGCCGTTGAACCGGTAGTGGTGCCCACCGATGGCTCAGCTGGCCGGGTGGTCTATAGCAAGGGTCGCTCTACCGCAGCTGGATTAGGCGGCAATGTGCGCGAACTTAACAAGGGCGCCAAACTGTTTGAAGGCGACACGCTTAACACCGGCCCCGGTAGTTACCTGCGGGTACGTTACAGTGATGGCGGCACCATGTTATTGCGGCCGCGCACCCGGTTGCAGCTGCAGGAATATACCCATACCGGCGATGAAGGCATCGATCGAAATTTCATGAGACTGGTCAAGGGTGGTTTTCGTACGGTGACCGGTGCCATTGGCCGAAATAAGAAGGATGCCTATCTGGTGTCGACCCCGGTGGCCACCATCGGTATTCGCGGCACTGATTATTCGGCGCTGTTTTGTGCCGGAGATTGTGTCAATTTACCCGACGGTCTCTACACCACTACCGATAGCGGTAGCACGGTAGTCTCCAGTGGCGGCGCCACTAAAGTGGTTAGCACTGGGCAATCGGTGTTTGTACCAGCTGGCGGCGGTGTGCCCCAGGGGTTAAGAATCAAACCGCGTATTCTGAGCCTGCCAGATCCTGGCTGTGACTAATCCGGGTTAAGTTATTTCGATGAGCAGCGGGTCCATCAGCTGTTACTATCATCGCTTTCAAATTGTCAAAACAGAGTCAGGACTATGCTGACTCTGTTTTTTTTATGCTGAGGATAAATCGTTGGAACTAACTCCCCCGCCGGGTTACCAGAGTGTCGCGGTACTGGAT
>JAESTY010000338.1 GCA_016763355.1 Immundisolibacteraceae bacterium | reverse complement strand
TGTACCCCCGAACTTCGCCAGTCAGTCAGGTTTTCATGCGCGAGGCAAAACGCTTCGCTGAGAAACCTTTATCTGATTTAGGAGAATAAGAAAATGAGTAATAAGACATATAAAATAATCACCCAAGAAATAATCAAAAAACTCGAACAAGTTAATGTAAGCGATCTTGAAAAGCCGTGGTTTAATATCGGCCTGTCGCCATATAACGCAATAAGTAAAAAAACGTATCGCGGGGTAAATTATATAACCCTTGGCGGCAACAGCCACAAATCCAAAGCATACGCAAGTTTCAAACAATGGAGCGGAAAAGAGTGTCGGATCAAAAAAGGGGAAAGGTCACATCTTGCGGTTTTTTGGAAAATTGGAAAATACGAAGATCAAAAAAGCTGAGAAGAAAAAACCTCTATTTTACTGCGCTATTACCGTGTTTTTAATTCTGAACAAGTGGACGGAGATTATGCGCGTGATATCGAAAGCAAAAAATTAAGAGAGCTAAAAGATCATAACCCAATTCCGTTCGCAGAAAATCTGGTGAATAATTATCTTTCAAGCCAACGTCTTAAAGTAAAGCCCTCAGATTGTGCTTCGTTTGCCCACTCTGCACTTGGCAGCGAGTATATCAACATGCCCCAACTCGGGCAATTTAAAGACGCAACAAGTTATTACGCGACATTTTTTCATGAAATGACCCATTCCACAGGTGCAGAAAACCGACTAAACCGTGATATGAGCGGGAGATTTGGAAGCCAAAAATATGCGAAAGAGGAACTAGTCGCAGAGCTTGGAGCAGCAATGCTTTCTGGTTCTATCGGCCTTACACAAACACCTCGCCTTGACCATGTTCACTACATTAAAAGTTGGATAAGATGCCTTAAAAATGATGAACACTTTATTATTAGCGCCGCATCACAGGCACAAAAAGCAGCAGATTTTATAAAAGAACATGCCGCGACATATCAAGAGTTTTTGGATCAAACAGCAATTAACACTGCAAAATAGTTAAAGGTAAAAGGAGAATAAAACAATGACCCTACTATTTAATAGCCTTATAGAGGTCAGAAATTTTCACGGATTTTATCAATTCAGAGACACTCCGTCTGAACCATGGCAATTCATCATTACTGGATTTTGCTTCGATGATATTCACTGTCATGTCATGACTTTTGATAGAAAAGAAATAAAAGTTCCTATCAATGATAAAGACGAAATTTTAATTAAAGGACGGAGATACGGGCACGAAAAATGGCAGCATTAAAAACCATGGAGACTTGTCCATCACTACATATTGCACCGCCAACTGCTCAACTTTAATTAAAAACTCCATAAAATTCAAAAAATCAATAGTGTGTTAATGTATAATGGTAATTAATATTAAAAAAAGAGTGAAACCAGCGATGATAAATTGGGCTAAAATCAGATGTTTCACTACAATGCACCCCAATAATTGTTAGATTACAGGTAGGTTTTTGTGAAATTTATAAATCCCTTGCTAGATGATAAATTATATTTGTATCACTATACGCCTAGTGATACTGCTATTAACTACATCCTTAAAGACAATACTATTCAATTTAGTCCGTTCTCTAATGTAAATGATCCAAGAGAAAGTAAAAACTGGGAGATATCTCCGTCAGTAAACGTAGATGCGAATCTAAAACGAGAAGAATATGAATCCATATCAAGGGAAGTTTCGGCGATTCTAAAATGTAATGCCAAACTAGTCTGCTTCTCGCAAGACAACTCGTCAGCTAAAAAAGGTGCTTGGCAACCCCAAGAATTATTTGATAGAGGCTTTTCGAAACCTAGTATGTGGCACCATTACGCTGGAGGCCATGATGGTGTTTGTTTAATGTTTAATCGAAAAAAACTAATTTCGATATTTGAAGATTCACTCAAAAAACAGCACCTATTTCATGGAGCAGTAAACTATTCAAATGAGGGTATCATCCCCAAATTACAAGAAGACCCATACTTCATAGACTTGATTTTAGTTAATAATAAAAATTCATATTTTACAGCAATTCAAAATCATCTTTCTCTTTGGTACAAGCATCTATTTCTTAGAAAGCTAATTGATTGGTCTAACGAGAGTGAGTATAGGTGGGTGTATCTTGACGAAAACCCAGATCCAATCTGTCTGGATTTTGGTGATGCGTTAGAGGGGATAATGATAGGTGAAGGTGTAACAGAGTCCAAACGTGAGCAAATTATTCAGGAGGGTATAAAGCGATATGCTGAGGTCGCTAATTTGTCATGGAAAAATGGCTACCCAATAGTGAAACCTAATCTAGATTCTTTAATAAAGAGTGCATGCTAATAAATTCTTCACGATATATTTAAGAACTGGCTAGAAGCAATTCTTACAAAAATCTAGAGCAGTTCCCCATGTAATTATAGGAAATTAAATTTAGCCTTTTACGAGTCAAAGCACGTAAACAGTTTTTTTTGTCTCAATTAAATCTAGTTCAGTTTTGAATATATTATCACCATATTTGACTGGCTATCAAATCTTTAACGATGAAGTGCATATCTTTTGGCAGCATTAAAAAGCATGTCATCAGGGTGCGGAAGAGGTTATTTGGTGCGGGTGGTTTTAGGCCGTATTTGATTTTCATTGATGCGTGAGCTTCTTTTACTCTGTTCTAGCCGTACTTCCATGTACCCAAGGTAGGCTGTGACTCATGTCCTGCGGGCTTCCTGCCCTTGTCTCCTTCGGACGAACTAAGCGAACCCATATTAACAGGATATTAAGCTCTTTTGTGTAGGATTATGGTATTGGATTGTGTTGATTTTTTGGCACAATAATCAATTTTGTGGTGGTGGGACAATGGGGCGAACTATATCAAATGCACATCTATACAGTATCAAGATCAAGGAACTTGATCTTGATATACGGGCAGCGTTAGCAGACCGTAAAATTTTCAAAATTTGGACTGCCACATGAGCAGTCTAACCTCCACTTTTGATAAATGTAGCAAGCATTCTGGCGGTGAAACGCTTGAGAAAATACTTAGTAATTACCTCGCCGATATTATCATGAATGAAAATGAATCGCCCGATACGGGTGGTTTAAATATACCTCATTCAGGTGTTATTGAATGTATTAAAGAGAGAAAAACGCGGGAAGAATACACCAAATATATTGCAACTGCCTTGAAGTTATTGAATGACAGGCTTGATGCTCTCGAAGCGCAACTTGCACGAATAGAAGATATGTTAATTAGAAATCATGGTGTATATTTTGCTGATGAATTGGCGGCGACATATTTAAATGATGAAACAAATACAGCCTTAATGTTAATTCAAGATGAT
>JAESTY010000337.1 GCA_016763355.1 Immundisolibacteraceae bacterium | reverse complement strand
CGAGCAGCTGAGTAAGTAGTCGGAGTTAATCCACAGGCGTCGAATGCAGTGTGAAAGAAACAGGTGACCCAGTAGGTTCGATGGGGCGCTGTTCGACTTGATCGACGGAGGCCATCTTCGGGCCTACTCTGACCCAGCTATCAAACTGTTCAAGCGCGGCCGCGGTGCCGTAGGCAACCGCTTCTACTCGACCATCTGGCAGATTGCGCACCCAGCCGGTAAGGCCAAGTTGCTCAGCCTCGGTTAAGGTTGATTGGCGGAAGTAGACCCGCTGTACCTGGCCGGAAATCAGATAATGATTGGCTTGGAGGTCCACTGATAATTTCCACTTTAGGAGCATGACGCAGACAGTTAAAGAATCTGGTCATTTTAAGAAAGCCGAGCATTTTACACCTGTTAGGGTTTGGCTGGAGTGATTTGGTTCGCCGTTGGCCGTAGAACCGAAGGTAGATACAGTCAGCAACACAGGTTATCTGTAGATTATGTTTTTGAAACTGTCCAGGTGGCTTCAGTTATCTTTCGATAGATCGATAAAAGCAAGAGGATGAAATCCAGGTGAGCCGGTGTTTATCGATATTTAATCAGGCCATCGCCGATGATGATCTGTTTTTTGGCAGGGCGAGATGGATAAATGATAATTCAGAATAGAACTAAGTGGCTTTGGGGAGCTTAAAGCGTGGCCGAAATTTTCCAGTTACCAGTTTTGCGGGCGGGCACCGACCCGACACTGCCCATCGATCAGAAGCAGCTACGCAAATGGTTGGAGCAGATCAATGGTACGGATGTATCGAATAAAATTCGACAGCTCTATGATTTATTAAAAGGCTTAAACAGAACCCAATTAGCCGACAAAACCCGCTTTGGTTTATTGGAGAATTTACAGCCCCTTGTTGCAAATATCAGTGCGAATCTGGAGCGTCATTATTCGGCCCTAGAACAGCCGTTACCGCCGCCTAATCGCAAAATTGCGTATAGCCTGGGCAAGTTGCTGCATCAATATAGCCTTGGTTATTTTCGGCTGATTGACCTGGTTTCGGCAAAAATGGCAGGTGTTCAGCCAGGCGATATTTATGCCTTGTCCCATGCGCGGGCAATGGCGATTACCACCAACCGAATGATGGTGTATTACCGAGCTTATCTTGCAGTACCTGATGGGGTCTGGAGTGATTGCCATTTGATCTATCAGCTGGCCAGAAAGCTATCTATTCACCAGGCTAGACCTGTTGAAGATTCTCCTCATCAGTCACAAACTCAATCTCCAGGAAGATCATCAGATCAATCATTTGCTCAGTCACCTGTTCAGTCGATAGAACAGTGTTACCTGACCGCATTGCTCTGTGAGCTAGCCGACCCTTATCGGTTAACTGCGGGCGAAGCCGATCGGTTGCGGGAATATTTGCCGCTGGTGCAAGATTATTGCCTGATTGGTAGTGAGGCGGTACAGATCAAAAAAGCCGGCTTTTTTGTGGTTCACTTTAGTATTGACGGCGGGCCGAATGAGCTAGGTGAGGTGGTGCTTCGGGATGACCGAGACGGGTTTGTTCTGGATACCTCAGCATTGGTTAAAAAAATGCACCAGCAGCTCACCGAACTCAGCCAGACAACTGCCCCTGAAGGGCAGTGGCAACAACAAAAACAGCGCATGGTGCTGTTGCGTTGTCTGGTAGTGGCTTTCGGCGTGCGGCCTGACAGGCTGCAGCAACGAACTGCTTCAAATGGCGAAATATGGGTGTTGCGTGGATTAAAAACTGTTCACAACCAAATTAGTGCCTATGCCACCGAGTCAGCGTCATTGGCAGAAATTCAGTTTGGTGGGGCAAGCGACCCTTCGATGCCGGCGATGAAAGCCCAGGAAAAGGCCATGGATCGTTGGGAGCTGATTGATGCCAGCTCAGGAGGCCTTGCGTTATTGCGGGAAGCCGGCAGTAGAGCCCGAGTCAATATTGGTGATTTGTTAGCGGTTGCAGATAATCCATCTGGCCCCTGGGAAACAGTTGTGGTTAAACGGGTCCGTTACCAGGGTAAGGAAGACCTGGTAGTCGGTGTTCAACGTCTGGCGGGTGATCATCAGGCCGTGTTTGTGTCGACTGAATCTCCTGAAGGTGTGAGTAAGGTGCCGGCCCTGCTGAGCTCAGGTACTGGTGATTCTGCGAGTCGACCAACTCTGATATTACCGCCGGGACATTGGCAATCTGGGCAGTGGATAAGCTTGGCCGGCTCTGAAGAAGACTCTCTGCAGTTAGGTAAAATTTCGGAAATGACCGGTCACTTTGAACTGTTCGAAGTCGCCAATGACCCTAAAATCGATTAAAGGAAAATTTGAGAATGGCGCTAGAAATCTGGCATAACCCCCGTTGCAGCAAGTCAAGACAGACGCTGGCATTAGTGCGAGATCAAGGGTTAGAGCCGACGGTTATCGAATATTTAAAAACGCCACCAAACGCTGAGCGCTTGGAACAGGTACTAGCAATGCTGGAGCTAACACCACGGCAGTTAATGCGCCGCAAGGAAGCTGACTACAAAGACCAGGGCATCGATGATGATTCGCTCTCAGATGATCAGTTGATCGCCGCAATGATCGAATTTCCTAAATTGATCGAGCGCCCGGTGGTGATAAATGGTGGCCAGGCAGCGCTCGGTCGACCCCCCGAGCAGGTACTGGAGATTTTGTAGCTATCGGAGGATTCAGGTCGCTTCGAAACTAATGATTATGGGGACTGAGATGTGGCTGCGAAGGGATGCCCACAACCTTTGCAGTTGATTGGTAACCAGAACAGTCTGGTTAAAACGTAGAAATTCCCGCTGGTATAGTCCAGACCAAATTTGTCGTACACCGATTCTTCGCAGTTCGGACATCTTAAAGACAGCTGAAAGATGATGTAAATAAGTAAAAATATCGGCGATGTGACTACAAAAATAGTAAAGCTGCTGACCAACAACATCGTCAGTGAATAAATCATCAGAGTAAATAGAAACAACTTGCCGGTGGTTAGGCTGTAATAGGGTAGCTTTTGTTGGTTTTCGCTCATAACGGCGGAGCGTCAGTACCTTCAGTTAGTTTTAGATCCTCGTTAATTGTTGGGCTCAGATTTTCGGCTGTTTTTAGATTCCCTGCCAAATAGGTATAAGCAGTCGGTACGACAAACAGGGTTAGTAGGGAGCCGATCATTAGCCCGCCAACCACGGTCCAGCCGATAGGGTGGCGGCTTTCTGCACCAGCGCCGGTAGCCAGTGCCAGTGGAATAGCGGCTAGTATCATCGTCGCTGAGGTCATTAAAATGGGCCTTAGTCGCAGCACCGAGGCGCGTATTACCGCTTCAGTTTTAGTCAGACCTTCGGCTTGCAGCTGGTTGGCGAATTCAACGATCAAAATACCGTTTTTGGTGATCAGCCCAATCAGCATCATCATGCCAATCTGGCTGTAAACGTTGAAGGTTTGTCCCGCGGCTAGCAGTGCCAGGAAAGCGCCACTAACGGCCAATGGGACGCAAACTAAAATCACCAGTGGACTGCGGAAACTCTCGAATTGGGCGGATAGCACCAGATAGACGAAAGCAAGCGCTAGCGCAAAGGTGATGTCTAATCCCTGGCTGGATTTTTTGAATTCTCGGGACACCCCGTTGAATTCTATCCGTGATGAAGCGGGCAGGATTTCGGCTGCAGTGGTCTCCAGAAAATCGAGTACCTCTCCAAGGGCGTAACCCTCGGCAACGTTGGCTTTAATGGTGGCTGCGCGGAGTCGGTCAAAGTGGTTGAGTTCTTTCGGCGAGACCGATTCTGTGAGTTCCACCAGGTTAGACAGCTGAACCAGGTTGTCATCACGGCCGCGCACGTAAATAGAGGTTAAGTCAGTGGGTCGGGTGCGGTCCTGGTCGGCGAGCTTGACGATTACCTCATACTGTTCTCCGGCTCGCTTAAAGCGGGTTACCTCCCGGCCACCGAGCAGAGTCTCCAGGGTACGATCAATATCAGCGATGCTGACGCCGACATTGGCGGCTTAGTCGCGGTCAACGCGGACTTTGAGCTGGGGTTTGTTGAGCTTCAGGTCGGTATCAAGATTGACCAGACCGGGGTAATTTCGGGCTCGGGCCATTATCTGTTTGACCGACTGTTCCAGTTCTTCATAGGTGCT
>JAESTY010000336.1 GCA_016763355.1 Immundisolibacteraceae bacterium | reverse complement strand
TTATCACTACCGATGGCTATACGCTAAGCGATGAGGCGCGAAAGAAAGAGCTAATAGCTCTTAAAAATAATGCCCTGACTTTTGTGTATTTTGTTGGTGATGAAAAACGCGATGATCTGGAAGGCATAGCCGATCACTTCATTTCGCGTGGCGGCAATTTGCGCAGCAATTTATCGCAATATTTTAAGGTTTTAGGGCGCGGCTATAACGCGCAAAAAGTCCTCAACGTGCGCGAATGCAGCGGGAGCAGTTATGCAAACCCGTGAGCAAGGAGCGCGTATATATTCGCGTGATACTAACTTACATGGCTCCGCAAGATGGGCATCACGCGCCCATTTTAAGTCACGTAAATTAGGAGAGCATGGTGATATTTTCTTAGGCTATGGCATGGCTGAACATAAGGGTGGGCGTGCCTATCCTATTACCAGCAGCACAAAAAAACACCTAATCACCATAGCCCCGACCCGTAGTGGCAAATCTGTAGCCATGATAGTTTCACGGTGCTTGGAGCATCGAGGCTCATTAGTCGTCATTGACACCAAGAACGGCGAGATAGCCCTTATCTGCGCCAACCATAGAATAAATAACATGGGTCGCAATGTTAAGGTCATTGACCCTTGGGGCAATGCCACAGATAAGCTCGGCATTCCTGCTGCCTGTTTTAATCCGCTCGATTGGTTTGATATTAATAGTGAAGATAGCGTTGAAGATGCTTTTCTAATCGCTGACAGCCTGATTATGGATCGCGGGGTCAAAGACCCCTATTGGTCTGATGAAGCCCGCGCTTTGCTCATGGGCTTAATACTCTATATAAAGTCAACTGCGCTTGTAATGCTGCCCACTGAAAAGAAATCCTGTGATTTGGCCCAAGTTCGCCGCCTGTTAAATTTACCGCCAAAGAAATTCAGGGAAATGGTTGGCGGTAAGTTTGAAGAAGATGAGGATGGTAATTTAACACTTGTTCAAGCTGGAATGGCGCAGAGCTGGAATGAACATGTGCAAAGCGCCGCTGCTAGAATTTTAAACAAAGCCCCGAAGGAGTTTTCCAGTGTGCTTTCAACAGCGCAGCAAAATACCCACTTCTTAGAAAGTCCGCGCATTCAAAAATCATTAAGTAGATCTGATTTTACCTTTGAAGATTTAGAAAATGGCAATCTTGATATTTTTATTGTACTGCCTGCCGGACGGCTATGGATTTATGCGCGCTTCTTACGACTGCTGATAAATTTAGGCATCACTAGCGTTTCACGTTTTGAGAGCAAGCCTAACCCGCCCGTTTATTTCTTATTGGAGGAAGCAGCGGCACTAGGGCACATGGGCGTAATAGAAAATGCCTTTGGTCTTATGGCAGGCCTTGGCATGCAGCTCCACATGGTGTTTCAGGATTTGTCACAGCTTGCATCTATCTACGGTGATCGCTGGCAAAGCTTCATTGCCAATAGCGGCGTAATCCAGTGCTTTGGAACGCGCGATATTATGACGGCGGAATATCTATCCAAACTTTGCGGTGTTGGCACGGTTGAAAGCCTTAGTGAATACAGCGCCGCTTTAAGGGCTGGGTTGTTTTCTGATCCAAATTATTTGAGCCGTGATGATAGCGTTCATTCACGGGTTTTAATCACCCCCGATGAAATCATGACTATGCCCTCTTCTGCGCAGCTCTTGATTTTATCCAATGCTTATCCGGTTATTTGCTTTAAATCAGCATACTTTCTGGATCGCAGATATAGAGATAAAAATGGAAAGCCCTACTTTGATATTCACCCGCATTACCAAGACCGCCCCTTGCCGCGCGCCGTTGATTTCACAAAGTCCAATCTTGATATAGCTGAATTGATTAGTCATGTAATGGATGAGGGGTAAGGAAATGAGACAGCTATTGTTTGCCATCATTTTACTAATCACCGCTTATATCTGCATGGCCATAGCATTTTGGCCAAGGCTCGCCCGCGCATATATAGGGCATTCGGCTTATTTTGAAGCATTTTACTATTTATGCCCGTGGCTGCTGTTGTTTATTTCTATCAAGAGCTGGCACCAATCATTTGTCTGGCGGCGAATGATCTATATGCGAGGAAGCCCGATAAGCCTATCGCGCGGCGAAACGCTAAACACCCGTAACAAGTCACGACCCAGCATGTTAGAGCGGCTTTCCGCTCTCCTAATTATTCTATCTATAACTGCCCTATGGAGGGTTTTAGGATGAAGGAATTTGAAAAAGACCTTACTGAAACACAACAAAATGAAGAATTGAGCAATGACGTCTATGCTCAGTCATTTGCAGAAGTTGCCGAAGAAGAAAGACACTACGCAGCGCAATGGCAACAAGAACAGGATCATGAATATCACAAAGAGGAAGCTTTTGATCTCCATCCAAACGAAGCCAAAGCTCTCGAAGAGGAGGCTATAAAACATGAGGAAGGAAATCCCCCTAACCAAGAAGAGCTACACAAGGCCGTGGTGGCTTTTGAATTGGAATTATTTGAAACCGATCTTGCCATTGCCGAAATTGAATATGGGCAAGCTTTACGTGATCCGACAAAAACTAATAGTGAGCGAGAATTGGCGCAACTAAATATTGCGGATGCGCGTGATCGTTTTAACCTTACCTTAGACAGTGCAAAATCAGAGCAAGGCATTGAACATGAGTTCACATTAATTGATCCTGAGGATATTGAAGCCATCAATGAAGAATATTTGGCCAATGACCATGAATGGGACTTTGATCTTGCAGAAGATATTAAAGACGAATTTGGCTTTGCATTTAATGACGCGGCAATGGAGCGTTAAAATATGGAATTATTTAATGATAATGGTAAAAAAACTAAAAATTATGGCCTGATAGATTTGAAAATGCACACTAATCAGAGTCATAATCAAAGCACGCTCGATGCCAAGCTTATAGCGCTTGTAAAGTCACTGGCACGGCGCGCGGCGCAAGAAGATTTCACAGCAATAGAAAATTCTAGCCGCCCCTCCCCTGCAATTAAATAGGTAATAGCTATGATGCAGCGCGCTGCAATATATTCACGCTATAGCTCTGACTTACAGAGCCATGCCAGCATTGATGATCAAATTCGCCTTTGCTCTGAAAAAGCAAAGTCCGAGAACTGGCAAATAGTAAATTCCTATACTGACGCCGGAATATCAGGAGCATCCTTGATGCGCCCCGGAATTCAAGCTCTCATGCAAGATGCTATGAACGGTAAATTTGATATTGTGCTGGCAGAAGCTATGGACAGGCTTAGTAGAGATCAAAGTGACATTGCAGGTTTTTACAAACGCATGGAATTTGCTGGCGTAAAAGTAATCACCCTTTCTGAAGGTGAAATCAACACCATGCATATCGGCCTTAAAGGCACGATGAACGCTCTCTTCCTAAAGGATTTAGCCGACAAAACCCGAAGAGGTTTATCTGGCCGCGTGATGTTAGGGAAATCTGGCGGCGGCCTTGCCTATGGCTACAAAGTGATCAAACAATTCAATGCCAAGGGAGA
This sequence comes from Immundisolibacteraceae bacterium, assembly GCA_016763355.1. Classification (GTDB taxonomy): domain Bacteria; phylum Pseudomonadota; class Gammaproteobacteria; order Immundisolibacterales; family Immundisolibacteraceae; genus QNFC01. Next base: position 36 of record JAESTY010000336.1, on the reverse strand, counting down.
GACTATCAAAGGTGATCGTGAGATCGATGAAGCGCA
>JAESTY010000335.1 GCA_016763355.1 Immundisolibacteraceae bacterium | reverse complement strand
CAGATTTTAAGCAATCTGAATCAGCTGCTCGAAAATTCTGATTTTCTGCTCGATGATCGTCAGACCCTGGCCGATGTGGCGCTCTATCCTTTTGTACGCCAGTTTGCTTTCGTTGATAAGGTCTGGTTTGATCAGCAGCCGGTACCGGCGCTACAGGGCTGGCTGCAGCGGTTTTTAGCTGCTGACTGGTTTGCCAGTGTGATGGTTAAATTGCCGGCATGGCAAGCGGGCCAGGCAGGGGTGGTGTTTCCGCTTCAGCCCAGCGACCAGGGCTAGCCAGGCATTAAAAACCACAAATAAAGTCACTCTTAATAGACCGGTATCAATAACAACAGAGCAGGGGAGTCCAATGGATCAGCGGCATGACTTTCCAGGTTATCTGGCCTGTCAGTCCTGCGATTCTATGTTTGATGTCTCCAGGCTCAGGGATGGTGACACCGCAAGTTGTAGTCGCTGCGGTGGTTTTCTCACCCGCTATGTGGCCGACCAGTTTGTCCAGGTTGTGGCCATCGCCATAGCCGCATTGGTGTTGCTTGCACTGGGTTGCAGTTATCCGTTTATGACTCTCAATTTAAATGGTCTCGAGAGTGGCATGACCCTGCCGCAGGTGGCGCTGAGTTTGATTGCTCACCGCATGCCGTTGCTGTCGATTAGCGTTGCTGCCTTTATTATCGTGATCCCAGCAGTGGTGTTAATACTGGTTATTGCATTGGCCGGTGCAATCGCTCTCGAGCGACATTTTGACTGGCTGCGACCAGTCGGTCGGTTAATTTTCACTCTGCAAAGCTGGAGCATGGTGGAAGTCTTCTTTCTAGGGGTTCTGGTCAGCCTGGTTAAAATTAGTGGCATAGCAATGGTCGAAATGGGTTTTGCTTTCTGGGCCTACGCGGTGTTTAGTTTTTTATTTCTGCTCGCGGTTACCGGGCTCGACCGGGCGCAATGCTGGCATCAAATAGAACAGTTGAGCCAGCATGAGTAATGGTTTTAATACCGCCAGCTCCCGGGGGCTGGCCTGTTGCCACCTCTGCCTGAAACTGGTCCGCCAGGATTCGCACTTATGTCCCCGCTGTGGGACGGCGGTGCATCAGCGCAAAGCCAATAGTCTGGAGCGCACCCTGGCGCTGATTGTTACAGCTAGCCTGCTCTATATACCGGCTAATCTGCTGCCAATTATGATCACTACCAGCCTCGGTGAGGTCACCGAAAGCACCATCATCGGCGGGGTCTTACTGCTGGTTGATATGGGCTCAATCGCGATTGCACTGGTGATATTTTTTGCCAGCGTGGTTATCCCGCTGACCAAAATGGCCGTGATCTATTATCTTTGTTGGAGTGTTAAACGGGGCCGATTGGGCACCGCGCGCCAGCGCACTCTGCTGTATCGAATGGTCGAATTTATCGGCAAATGGTCAATGATTGATGTCTTTGTGGTGGCGATTCTGGTCGCGTTAATTAACTGGAGCGGTCTGCTCATGGTGCGGCCAGGGCCAGCGGCGCTAGCGTTTGCAGGCGTAGTGATACTGTCGATGATTGCTGCCGAGAGTTTTGACCCCCGATTAATGTGGGATCTTGAACCGCCAGCTGAGCAGCCAAATAAGAAACCTGTAGAGCGACCTGTTGTGAAATTTGTTGTGAAACCTGATGTGAAACCGGGCCAGGAGTTTGAAAGTGAGTGAAATGCAACCAACCATCGGTCGTGGTCATCGACTATCCGCGGTCTGGATCATTCCAGTAGTAGCGCTGCTGGTCGGTATTGGCATGGTTGCTCGCACCTATATGACCGAAGGCCCGGTGATTGAAATAGAGTTTAAAACCGCTGCCGGGCTAGAGCCGGGTAAGACCAAAGTAAAATTGCTCAACGTGGATGTCGGCTTGCTCGAAAGCGTGGCGGTAACCGGCACCATGGATAGTGTGATTGCGACCGTAAAGCTATTTGAAAGAAAGCGACCCCTATTACGCGAAGATGCACGTTATTGGGTGGTTCGGCCACGGATTGGCGCCGGCGGTATCTCTGGGCTAGAAACCCTGATGGTTGGTAGCCATATTGGCGTCGCCCCCGGCATCAAACCGCGAGAAAGACGCCAGTTTATGGGGCTTGAAAACCCGCCCTTAACCCCGGCCGATGCCCCCGGTATTCGATTAACTCTATACAGCGAACGGGCAGGCTCGGTAAAAGTTGGCAATCCGGTACTTCACAACGGTTTCGCCGTTGGCCGTGTCGAAGCCATGAAGTTTGATGCCAACCTGCGCCAGGCCAGGTATGAGCTGTTTATTGATGCGCCATTTCATCAATTGATAGATAGCGCCACCCGCTTCTGGAATGTCAGCGGTATATCACTGGAAGCTTCCACCGAGGGGGTTAAATTACAGACCGGCTCCCTGGATACCGTGCTGCTCGGCGGGGTTACTTTTGATGTGCCGCCGGGGCTGCCTCCAGGCACACCGGTGGATAGCGGCCACCAATATCAGCTGTTTGATTCTTACGACGATATTCTTGAGCGCCCCTACCTGTATGGTATCCATTACGTGGTCATGCTCGAGCAGTCATTGCGCGGCCTATTACCCGGCGCGCCGGTCGAATACCTGGGCATTCAGATTGGCCGAGTAGAGCGCATATTGTTAAAAGAATTTACCGAAATAACCCTGGCCGGTGGCCAGGCAGCAATTCCGGTGCTGATTTATATAGAACCGGGGCGTCTTGAACTACCAGATAACCAGCAGTCGATCGAAAAATTTCAGCAGTTAATAGAGCAGGGTGCATTAACCAGAGGGTTACGGGCTTCCCTGGCCACAGGCAATTTACTCACCGGTAAGCAGTTGATTGCAATAGATTACTTTGCTGACCAGACACCAAACAATCAGCCACCAGGCGATCAGCCACTAGCCGAGCAGACAAAGCTGGCAAAGTTTGATCAATACGCGGTTATTCCGGCCATTACCGCCGGCGTAGCTGGCTTAGAACGGCAGGTCGTCACCTTCCTGGATAAGCTAAACCGACTACCGATTACCGAAACCCTGCAGGAGGCCAACAGCGTGCTGGTGCGGGCAGAGGTAACGCTCGGGTCTTTAAATAGCCTGCTGGCCGGAGACCAGTCCCAGGCCCTGCCGGCTGAATTGGCAGCCACACTGGCCGAGCTGCGTCATTTCCTGGTAGCAGCGTCCCCGGACTCAAGAATGTCTGACGGACTCGGAGCATCGGTTAACGAACTCAACAGCGGCCTGGAGAGTCTCAACGGCCTGATCAGAACCCTGTCAATTAAGCCGAATTCAATCCTGTTTCCGTCCACCATACCGTCAGACCCCATCCCTCAGGCGCGCCCCTAATGAAATTTGTCTCCTTACTCTCGGTGTTGATGGTTTTAAGTAGCTGCAGCGGCGCCGTACCAGAACTGCACCAATACCTGTTACGGGCCGACAGTGCTGCCCCGGCGGTTACCTCGATCGCGAGCCGTGAAATTGGTATCGGCAACCTGGTGATAGCCTCCTACATTGATGGCCCTGGGCTGATTCTGGAAACCCAGTCAGGTCAGGTGCATTCGGCCCGAGATCACCAATGGGCAGAACCACTACGGGAAAGCTTGCGGATATTCCTGGCCCGTCAGATAGCCGTGGCTGCAGACCGACCTATAGCCGCCCAACACTTAAAAAATAGTCACTGGCAACAACGCATTGATATTCGCATCGACCAGCTACACGGCGGCCGTGATGGTTCTGCCGTTTTAGTGGCCTATTGGCAGATAACTAATAATCAAAAAAGTCTGGTTGATCATGAGTTTATCGACAGCGAACCGCTCATCAAAAGTGGCTATGCCGCACTGGTGAAGGCACAGAAGAGACTGCTAGAAAGGCTATCTAGCGCGATTGCGGCGAGTTTGTAGCCGTTGATCAGGCAGCTTGATGAAAAGTTCGCCGATGGACGTCGATGTGGTTGGTTTTTCAATCATCTGCTTTTTAGAACGCAGCTGTGAGAAAGCCAGTGGGTGTATTTGGGAACAAGGGCCAGTTCACGATTCCTGGTAAGTTTCTGTTTCTGTTTGTCAGTAATTTTTACAGATCTAGTCGACAACCTTCGGCTTGTTAGAATTTTTCTGATTTTAATTCATATAAAACAATAATTTATGACTTTGGTATGAATATTGCTTTATTTTATTCGTTGTTAAGTTGGCAGCAATTATGCAATAGCCATCAAAAATTTGGAGTAACTGAGAATGACGACTAAATTTAAACAGGTGATAGGAGCTGCCACTTTAGTTCTGGCAACTGTTCAGTCAGCCCACGGCGCGATTATTACTTATACCGATCGAGCTACATGGGAAGCCGCCGTAGTTACCTTTCAAACTGAAATATTTAACTCCATCACGACGGATACCATCTTCACGGATAGCAATATCACTTTTGCTGACCTAACCCTCACATCCACCGGTGGGGCGAGTTCCGATATCCTGATTGACCTGCCGACCTATGAATTCAACCCAGGGACCGCCGACATCGACGGCACGGCACGAGTGAATCTTGGCGGGTTGTGGGATGGTTCTAAATTAGCGATTGATTTTGATTTTGCCGTTTCAGCAGTTGGTTTTGACGTCCTAAATTATGACGTTGATGACGATTCAGCAGATGCGTTTACCTTTCTTGGTACGCAATTGATCGGTTCTTTCCCGGGTGCCAGGGGTGAAACTGGTTTTATAGGCGTGATAGATACATCGGGCGCTAATCTTAGCCCGATCACAATCCAGAGGCAGAGTGGCGCTAGCAATACGTTCGTTGCGTTTGATAATCTCTCCTACGGTTCGGTCTCTGTGCCGGAACCAGCAAGTCTTGCTCTGTTGGGACTTGGTCTGATCGCCTTAGGTGGAAGACGTAAGGTTAGTTAATTCTCTTCTTATTAAATCTGCCTGAAGAGCCCCGCCTACGTGCGGGGCTTTTTTTTGGCGCTCTATGAAAGCTATTAAGTTAGCTTCTGACACATTTCAGGGTGTAGGTCAGAACTAGGCTCCGAGCCAGCAAGGATATAAAGTTCGCGCTGCAATTTGTTTATCGTGTGAATATGGTGAATAAATGATGAAATTTATTGCCCGATAGGGCGCTATGGTGGTTTTTACGGTGATTGTGGCTGGGCTGTTGAGCAGTCATTTCGGTGGTTTTCTGTCAAATTGGTTTCCTTCCATGACCTCGAGCGCTTCTGAACCAACCTTTAAAAAGCAGGGCTTTTGGTATTGCCACCAGGGTGAAGAAATATCGCTGGAAGGATGATGATGGACAGTGGCAACTGAGTGACGAGCCACCGGTCGGCGAGAGTACGGAGGTTTATGCGTTGCAACACGGAGCAGGGCCAGTTCCATCGGTTGTTAATGCTCCGGAAGCCGATTCGGGGATTTTGAGCCAGCAGAATGCAGGTCTGCTCTCGGAACTGCCTGATCTGT
>JAESTY010000334.1 GCA_016763355.1 Immundisolibacteraceae bacterium | reverse complement strand
TTTATAGTATATTTAGTATTTATTCATTTAATACTTTTTTTAGTATAAATAACACTAAAATACTATTTTCTAAAAAGGCTTGATATTAATTATATTTAGGATTATATTAGGTATAGACGAATTAATTAATACAGCTTTGTTTATAAAATCGAGAAGATAATGAAAGATCAAAAAGTCCCAATGTGGGCGTTTATATGCGTTTTAAGTGTCATTGGATATCAGCAAATACAATTAACAAATAAAGTTGATATTTCAGATTTTAAATATAAAAATGAACAGAATCAAAAGTATTTTGACAAGATAAATAACATCAATATCAAACTAGAAGGTATAGAGGTTGATGTAGGTATTTTAGTAGAGAGAAATAATGCAAAATCAAGATAAATTTATTATAGAAGTAGCTAAGAGTTTAGCTAAATATGTACACCTTTGTGATCCAGATTATGAAGTAGTATCGAGCATGGTTTTTGCTCATTGCTGCTTTGAAACTGGATTTTTTGCTTTAACTAGAAAACATGAAGACAATCGACCAAATGAGCTAGTTGAAAATTTTAATTTTGCTGGTATGAAATATAGAGACTGTTTAAAAAACATTTGTTCCCCTATTGATTTTTTAGATTGGGAAAACTTCAAGAAAAAGAAAAATGGTAAAGATTACAAAGTTGAAAAATATTGTGCAGTTAATTCAATGGAAAGTGGATGGGATCTTTATTTTGCATTTTGCAATAGAAGTGTATACAAATCAAAACCATCTTCTAAAAATAGATTATCCGATAGTTATAGATGGATTCTTAATTTAGGCTTGTCTGGTTGGTGTAGTTCAATTTCTACCGTTCGTAAGGCTAGCTATTTAACTAATATTGAATATGAAAAAGCAGTTCATTTTGAATATATTTCTAGAGTTGTAGATCTGCATAATTCCGAAAAAATAAAAAATATTTGTGAAGATGTGGGGATTCCATATCAAAAAGTTACTTTATATATTAAGAAAGAGGTTTAAGATGGGTTTTAATTACAAGAGATTTTTTAAAAGAGCATTTAAGAAAGTTGTTGTTCCAGTGGCAAAAGTATTTATCGAAGACTTTGTTCCAGTAAAAATTAAACATGCTGGGCAAGAAATAGAGTGTAAGGCTGATCCATTAGTTGCTAAAACTATGGATACTTTAATTGATAGTAAAAACTATTTTAAAGCTGAAATGGAAAAATACAAAGAATTAAGTTCTCTTTATGAAGACTTTATTCAAAGTAATTGTACTGAAGAACAAATAGAAAAGTTAGCAGGATAATACCAGTTTAATTAGGGAGCAAATTATAATGATCAATACCAATGTATGTTCTAGTAGTGGCTTAATTGCCACTCTAGATCAATCTACAGGTAAGATATCTAAGCCCACTCTTTGCGCTTCAGATAGACCAATAAAAACAAAGTTAGTTAATATTAACGATCATAATGTTATATTTTTCCCTAAATCAATCGATGAAAATTAGTATAATATTTGTTCTTTAGATAAAAGAACGTAGACAAGTAGCATATTGTTTTGTACAATGTTTGTGTAAAGATTTATTACACATATAGTTATTTGGAAAGTTTATAAAATGAAAACTTTACAAGTTAGACTTCATATAGAAAAAGATCTTCTAGATCAGGTAGATGAATTTAAAAGTAAGAATGGATTTAGTAGTAAAGCTAAATGCATAACAGAGATTTTAGAAGATAGATTTAAAGAAGATGTAAAAAAAGCTAGAAAAGAAGAGGATTTAATACCATTTGAATTAAAGTTAACAAGAAATAATCACAGAATCTTGAATCTTTTAATGGTAACAAATGGCTTTGATAATATTAGTGATGTTATTACTGATATTATGAACTCTCATCAAAATAGAAAGAAATGGATAGAAGCAGATGAAAGACTTAAAATAAAAATATAAATATAAAGCAAAAAGTCTCGTGCTACCAACACAAGACTTTTTAAATAATTTGACACAACCACTAAAATGTTTCAAATAATTGAGTTGACCCAAATATTGGGGCAATTCATATACTTCTATTATCGTCTTATAGACTCTATAAGTCAATAGTAATTAGTTATTTGAAGCATTGAAAGAAACAAAAATTCAATGTTGCATAACATAAAACACCAAAAAAAAACTAAATTAAAAAGCTTTGGTCCAGATAATAAACCAAAACTACCAATAGAAAATCCTATTCTACAAGCATATAATGATCTAAAAGAATTTGGTAGTGATAAATTAAAGTTAATTTATGATTATCTAAATTACAGAAAAAGAAATAGAAATAAACTAATTCCATTTACAATCTGTGGCACTACAGTAAAGCTAAAAAAGCGACAAATACTCATTAGCTACTCTAAGCTATCAAAAAAACTAAATATCGCTAAAACCACTGTTTATGATATTGTTCAAAAATTAATTAAGACAGGGCTTATTAAAAAAGTTTTTGCTATTAAATGGTTTGATAAGAATACTAAAACTTGGAAAGGATATACTATTTTAGAATGGGTAAATCCTTTCAAGAAAATTGTGTCAAAATTCATCAAAAATACCCTTAATAAAATTATAAAACCCGAACATAGGGAAGAATCTCCTACAGCTACTTATAATCAGCCTTCCAAAAATGCACCCGAACAGAACAATACTGTCTTTAATAAACTCTTTAATAAAAATAAAATACAACCATCCATTAGAGCAAATAAACATATAAATTCTACAGATGATATAAAAGTAGATAAAATGATCATGGATGGTCATGATAAATCAGGTCTAATAAAAAGTAGAGGACAAGATTATCTTGATTTTGTAATAAACAAAGCAAAAACTGAAACAATTAAGACCAGTCTAATAGGCGTAATACTACATAAGCTTGAAAATAAGAGTCTTTTAAGTGATTTTGATAGAAAAACAAGGCTATCTATTAAAAAAGAAGAAGCTAACCGTAAAGCAAGAGAAAAAGAATCAATTAAGAAAGCTAATGAAGAGTTAGAGAATAAATTAAAAGAATCTAAATTAGAAGAACAACATGAATCTATATTAAACACTAAGTTTTATGAGTATGAAAGCTTATTAGAAAAATTTAAAAGTTCATTTAAACGAGCAATAATGTGTCCTCAATATAAAAATGAGAAAGTAACACCAGATAGCCTTATTTGGTTTCAATATATGAATATAAATCATTTAGATGAATTAAATAGTATTTAAAGTATAAATAATATAAAAAAGGAAACTATTATGCATGAACATTACGTTAACGAAGATTTAAGAGATAGATCATTTAGAGAAAGAGATTTAAGATATGCAATTATGACAAACTGTAATTTAGAAAATGTAGATTTTTCTTTTTCTGACTTAAGGTATGTAGATTTTACATCCTCAAATTTATTTGGTGCTTGTTTTCATGGAGCTAGGTTACATCATTCAATTTTTAACAAAGCAGATATTACTGAACATGAAATGAAAGCAATAACTATGGTATGTCCAGAAAAAGGAAGCTTTAAAGCTCATTTAATTTATGAAGATGCTCTTGTAGAGATAGAAATATTAGAAGATAGTCCTCGTTTAACTATGTATAATTCTAGATACTGTAGAGCCAAATCAGTTAAAGTTGTAAATTCATACAATATGAGAGGGGAAGATACTAAAGCACCATTTTTGTTTGAAAAAAAATACTATAAAACAGGAGATATTATTGAAGTTAATCTCTATAACAATGACCCACGAATACATGGTATGGGAATTCCATTTTTTATAACTTCTGGAGAAGTGCATGAATTATTACTTAAGAGATAAGAATTGTTATTCATACTTTAGTATATTATTTAAAGTATAGATAATATATTAAAGTATAGAAAGTTATTTTAAACAAATTGTTGACGATCTTAATATATTTAGGTATCTTATAGTTATAAGAACGATAAATAAAGGGGATACAATGAAAATTATTGAAATAGAGTATATGCAATTTTTATCATTAATAATTTTTATAATTTGTGTTATGGCTATTGCTGTTTATGGTTTGTTTGTTTCATGGATAATAACTATTGTTTCTCTCCATATCTTGATAATTTCTTTTTTTGGGCTCTCACTTTTTGATTTTACAGAAAATGACACGTATGGATCTATTAGTTTCATTTTAACAAAACTTTCCAAATGTGTTTTGAAATCAAAAATTCATAAACTAACATGCGAAACATACCTTAAAGATTATTATTATGAATTTAAATCTACATTTGATAGTAAATGTAAAATAAAAATCACTATGAAAGTTTTAGAAATTAGTTATACATTTATTACTATTTTTGTTCATATTGGAATTTTGGAAATTAAAAGAAAAGTAAAAAACAGTAAAGATTTAAAAAGGTTATAGAGGTTTTATGGATATTCCAACATTATCAAAAAAAGAAGAATATATTCTCGATTTTCTTAGAGATGGAAATAAATCTTATGCATTGGAAATGGTTAAGAACTCAGAAGGACTACTTAAAAAAGGTACTATTTATGTAGTACTCTATGATCTAGAAGATAGAGGGTATATTAAATCAGAGTTGGAAAATAAAAATCCAAATTCTATTGGTCCAGCAAGAAGAATGTATAAAATTGATGGACTTGGAGAAAAGGTATTAGAAGCTTGGTGTAAATATAAACTTTCTATTGAGGGAGTGTTTGAATGAATTTTTTTACTGGATCTAATCAAAAATATAAAAATCATAATAAATTAAAGAATAAATTAATTTATTCTAATTCATATAACAAAGTAGTGGATGCGTTTTATTTATTTAAAGAACGTATGAATAATATGAGTATATTACCTAATAATTTTATAAAAGGAGAATTAAAAAAGATTGATGATAATCAAGGCAGTGAATTTAAAAATGAGATGGATTTTTTTTTAGAGAATATTATTTTAGAAGATAAAAAACAAAATGAAATTAAAAAGGATAAAAAACGTTTAGAAGATCTTTTACAATTGCAAAATAGTCCAGAAGTAATAGAAAACAGTAAAACACTTGAAAAACAACTTCAAAAAAGTCTAAATTATCGCTTAAAAGAAAGAGATAAAATTAATAATTCTAATTTAATAAAACAACAAAAGATCCTCACAGAACAAAAAATTAATTTGATAAAAAATTGGTTTGATAAAATATCAGAGTCAATTTTTAATAAGGATGTTCATGCTAGAAATTTTACAGCATTTTATGCTAGTGAGTATGAAAAATATGTAAAATTTTATAATGATGAATCTATATTTGGAATTATTAAACGATTGTATATTCCTTTAGAAATGTTTGGTTTTATTATATTTACAGCTATTTACTTTTTTTTTAGAGATATTAAAATGAAGCTTGTAAAGCAAAAGAC
>JAESTY010000333.1 GCA_016763355.1 Immundisolibacteraceae bacterium | reverse complement strand
TCGCCAAACAATTCAGCACCTAGCTGTAACGGATTTCGTGACAGATGAAATGTTGGTGGCCGCGCCTGCAACGTGCTACCCAGGTAACAGAGACGAACTGGCCGGGATAAATCAAAATGTCGGGCTGCAACTCGAGCTACCTGCGGCGTCATATCGGCGCGAATCCCTAGCATGCCGCCGGTTTCCGGATCTATCATCCGAAATGTCTGCTTGGCAAGATCTTCACCGATACCGGTCAGCAACGAGTCTTCAAATTCGGCTAGCGGGGGAATGACCTGGTCATAACCCCACTCATCAAACAACTGCAGGGTGGTTTGCCGACCCTGCTCCAGCAAGCGCACACGCGGCGGCAATACATCTTCAATTCCCGCAGGCAACAACCACTGCATCTAAAAAGCCCTTAATTAACGCAAAAAAGCCAGTAACAACACACCACTGAGCATGCTCAGCAATCCACTGATACGCAGACTTTTATCATTCAGCTGCGACATCATCACCATCATTTTCTTCGCCCGACGAGGGCTTATAAATGGCATCAACCCCTCAAACACCATCACCAAGCAGAGCGCTGATAACAAGTCATTCCACATCAATGTAAACGGCTGTGGAAAATCGCCACTACTTTGAAATCTCGTCGCCGAAGTATTTAAAGAATTCACCCTCTGGTTTTAATACCATCAGGTCTTCACCGCTACCAAACACCTTTCGATAAGCTTCCAGGCTGCGATAAAAGCTATAAAACTCTTCGTTGGCTCCATAAGCACTGGCGTAAGTATTAGCAGCCGTGGCATCGCCACTACCACGAATAATTTGCGATTTACGATCCGCTTCAGCTAATAAAATTTCTTTCTCTTTATCGGCCTGAGCACGAATTTTCTCGGCCTCTTCGGCGCCTTGAGCACGGAATTCCTTCGCCACCCGATTACGGCCGGCGCTCATACGAGCGTATACCGAATTGCTGGCCTCTAATGGCAAATCAACTCTTTTCAAGCGGACATCGACCACTTCAATTCCATAAGTCTGCGCGGCCACATTAGCCGCTTTCTGCATAATTTCCATAATCTCAACACGGGCACCAGAGACCACTTCGTTGACCGACCGTTTACCAAACTCAGAACGGGCGACGTCATTGACAATCTGCCCGAGCCGGGTGTTGATGTCACTGCCACCAATGGCGATATAGAATTTCTGCACGTCGGTGATACGCCATTTAACAAACGTATCTACCGTCACATTTTTGAGCTCTTCGGTCTGATAACGAACCGGCTGAGCATCCAGGGTCTGAATTTGCGAGCTGAACAGCGCCACCGTATTCATTATCGGCAATTTGAAATGCAAACCGGGCTCATAGTCAGCTCGGATGATTTCACCAAACTTAAACAGAATCGCCTTTTGACGCTCATCGACGATAAAAACCGTATTCAATACACCGATGACTAGCAGACCAATCAATCCGAAGACCAAATTAATTCGACTCATTAGCGTGTCTCCCGTGCGCGACGAACCGAGCGTGTATCTGAAACCGGCACCTGTTGCTGCGAGCTCGTCCGGGCCGATGACAACGAGTTAGCCGCGCCACCTGCTGAGTCTTTGATCAACCGATCTAATGGTAAATAAAGCAGGTTATTGCCAGCATCGCCTTCGATCATTACCTTGCGGTTCTTGCTCATCACTTCTTCCATGGTTTCCAGGTAGAGCCGCTTGCGGGTCACTGCCGGTGCCTGCTCATAAGCCACTCGCAACTTGTCGAATCGAGACGCCACACCGACGGCTCTGGCGGTTAAAGAAGCCTCATAGCCTTCGGCCTCAGCAACCATACGCGCCGCTGCACCACTGGCCCGGGGCAGAATATCGTTACGGTAGGCTTCGGCTTCGTTAATCAGTCGTTGTTTATCTTCTCGGGCTTTTACCGCATCAGCAAACGCTGCCTGTACCTGCTCAGGAGGCTGGGCATCCTGCATATTGACACTGCTGATGATCAAGCCGCTTTGATAACGATCAAGCAGCTGCTGCATGGTTGAGGCAACCGCAATCGCTACCTGCTCACGACTAACGGACAGAATCGCGTCCATGCGAGTTTGGCCAACCTGCTGACGAATTGCAGATTCAGCCACCTGCTGCAAGGTGCCTTCAGGGTCACGGATATTAAATAGAAAATCTTTAGAATTGCTAACCTGATATTGAATCGCAAATTTGATATCAATAATGTTTTCATCGGCGGTCAACATTAATGATTCAAACGGAACCGAGCTGGTTTGGCCGGTACGGCTATTTTCCCGATAGCCGATTTCAACCGCTCGAATCCTACCCATATCGACAATTTCAACCGAATCAATAGGGGTTGGAAAACGCCAATGCAAACCCGATAACGATATGCTTTGAAATTCGCCAAAACGCAGTACTACACCTTCCTGGCCTTCGGTAATTCGATAAAATCCGGTGGCTAACCAAACAACCACCGCAATCAACAGGCCGATAACCAGCAGGCCACCAGAGCTTTCCTGACGTGCGCCGCTGCTGCCACCGCCAAAAATACTGCTGACTTTTTTCTGCAAATTACCCATTACTTCGTCAAGATCCGGCGGTCCGCCGTCTCGATTACCCCAGGGATCTTTATCACCTGAATTGCCAGGCTCATTCCACGCCATGAATCTCTCCGGTCCAAGTAGACATATTAATTAGTAGTTTGTGTAGTGTTAGATTGACGAGTTAATGGCTGCGAAAACGATCCTGCCATCACCACATCATTTTGAGGAGCCGTATTGTCCCATAAAACGGCAACTAACAGCGCAGTGTTGCGCCATTGCCGCCAACATCAGCAAAACAAATTGTGCCGATATTAGTCTGCCACCGAAAGAAGCCGAAAAATTAGCCTTTAAACCTCAAAGCCAAGCTTAGCAACATCTTCAACACCGCTGACCATCCGTTGATAGTCCGCGGAGGCCATTTCGAACTCTACGCGCCAATCACCATTTTCCGCATAAGATTCATTTAATATCCGGCCCTGCTCATAAATCTTAGCCCGCATGGCACCGGCAGCCGGTGGCAACGCGAGCTGGTATTGTCGCCAATCGCCGGTCATCAACTCACTGATGGCCTGCCGCAACAACTCAACACCATCGCCCTGTTGCGCTGACACCCAAACTGCTTTAACCCGATCATCGCCGTCACGCTCCAGTTCTGCAGGTCTGCCGGTCAAGTCAATCTTGTTGTAGACCAGCAACTGGGGCACCTGGTCGGCACCGATCTGATCGAGCACGATATCTACCTGCTCCTGCTGCTCCCGATATTCTTCATGACTGCTGTCAATCACGTGCAGAACAAGGGTCGCCTCGCTAACTTCTTCCAGGGTTGAGTGAAATGCTTCGATAAGCTCATGGGGCAGATCGCGAACAAATCCGACCGTATCGGCCAATACCAGCGGTTCACAATCAGCAATTTCTACTTTGCGCAGAGTCGGATCAAGGGTGGCAAACAGTTGATCAGCGGCAAACACCCCGTCACCGGTCAAGATTTGTTCTATGGAGCTTATTGGGATGCAGGTCTGAGAATCGTGGATGTTAGTAATCCCCCATCCACACCACCGGGTGGCTATGATCCTAATACTGGCAATCTCATACCAGTCTGGAATCCACCAGAGATAGGTAGGTGGCTGGGATGCTCGAC
>JAESTY010000332.1 GCA_016763355.1 Immundisolibacteraceae bacterium | reverse complement strand
GCACATGACCTCCACTTCCGGGCTGATTGGCAACTTTGGCCAGTCTAACTATGCGGCGGCCAAGCTAGGGATTGCTGGCCTGTCGCGTTCGATTGCGCTGGATATGGAACGTTTCAATATTCGATCCAACTGCATCTCGCCATTTGCCTGGAGTCGCATGATTGGCTCGATTCCGACCGATACCCCAGAGCAGCAGGCCCGGGTCGATAAACTCAAAAAAATGGGGCCAGAGAATGTGGCACCGGTTGCTGTTTATCTGCTTAGTGATGCGGCTAAGGATGTTAGCGGACAGATATTGGCGGTGCGTCGCAACGAAGTCTTTCTGATGAGTCAGTCACGGCCGATTCGATCGATTCACAATAGCGATGGCTGGACTCCGGATAAGCTCGCCGAACGCCTGGTGCCCTCGTTTAAAACCGATCTTTATCCGCTAGAACGCTCACCGGATGTGTTCAGTTGGGATCCAATTTAGAGGAGGGGATAGCCGATGGATTATCAAACTATTCTTGACTGGCAAATTGGAGTGGGATGCCGGATGGATTATCAAACTATTCTTGACTGGCAAATTGGAGTGGGATGCTGGATGGATTATCAAACTATTCTTGACTGGCAAATTGGAGCGGGATAGCCGATGGATTATCAAACTATTCTTGACTGGCAAATTAAAGAACAGGTACACACCTACACCGAACGGGACACCATGTTGTATGCGCTCGGTGTCGGTTACGGCGCCGATCCACTAGATCAGCAGCAGCTCAGTTTTGTCTATGAGAAAAACCTGCAGGCCGCGCCCACCCAGGCGGTGGTGCTGGGCTACCCCGGCTTCTGGATGGGTGATCCGGCCACCGGTATTAACGCCGTTAAGCTGGTTCATGGCGAGCAGGGGCTGCAGATTCACCGGCCGTTGCCGATCTCAGGCACCGTGATCGGCCAGACCCGAGTCACCGGCATCAATGACAAGGGGCCGGAAAAAGGTGCGCTGGTCTATTCCGAGCGCAAAGTCTTTAATCACGATAATGGTGACCTGCTAGCCACTTTGACCTCAACCACCTTCTGTCGCGGTGACGGTGGTTGTGGTGGTGACGATCCAGCGCCCTATACGCCTCATAAGCTGCCAGAAGGCCCTGCTGACTTTGAATGTGATTTACCACTCACTGAGCAGGCCGCATTGATATATCGGCTCAGTGGCGATTACAACCCGTTACATGCGGATCTGCAGGTGGCAGACAAGGCCGGTTTTAAGAGACCGATACTCCATGGCCTGGCAACCATGGGTGTGGCCGGTCATGCGCTGTTAAAAATGTGCTGTGATTACGATGGGTCGCGACTGACCGAAATGCGGTTGCGATTTTCCGCACCGGTTTATCCCGGGGAAGTCATCCACACCGAAATATGGCAGCAGGCAGAGCAGCTTTCTTTTCGCTGCAGCGTGCCAGCACGGGATCAGCTAGTGCTTTCTAATGGCGCAGCTGTTATTGCAAAATAATTACTCAATAACGGTTGACAGAGCTGTTTTCTACCTCCGTTACGCACAGGTGGCTGTTTAACCGGTAAAAAAACGTAGTTAATTGCCGCCTTTGAAAGTAGTGGCTGAAAAAGGTGTTGTAAGTAGTTGTTTTTCAACAAATCTTAACGATTGTTTAAAAATTAAGCAATTTAATGGCTGCCCTTGTTTTTGCTGGGTTTTTTACTAAAAACGGGCTTTCATCCACAACCTTATCCACAGAAATTGGGGATATCTATTGAAAGCCTTATAGGCAAAGGTTTTCGTGTCATTAAATTGACATGAGTCGTGTTTTAACTGGCTATTTAGGCTGCTTGTAAAATGGTCTTTAGCATTGATCAAATGTGTTGTTTTACGGCTATTTCTGGATCAGGCGTTTTCTTGGTTTGCTGCCTAAATAGCTGAAAATATTTATAAAAAGCCATCACCCTGGCTCGGTGGACCGGGCAAAAATTGATGGTAAGCCGTTTCGATTGTTAATAATCAGGTGCTATCGAAACCGATTCGTACTGAACAACTGTTATTTTTCTGACAGGTTAGGAGATTTAGTGTTAAAAAAGTCGACCAGAAATATTGAATTAACACTCAAATCAGGCTTGACACTTCGTTTTAGAGCTGTTTTTACACACAGACTCGAGCCACCACTTGATCAAACCGGGCAATATTCCACTGAGTTGCTGAAGTTAGTGAAAACCTGTTTTTAAGTACTTGTTTTATATTAATTATTTTTGATTGTTTAAAAACTAAGCAATTTAAAGGTCGGCCTTGTTTTTACTGGGTTTTTTGCAAAAAATAGTGTTTCATCCACAACCTTATCCACAGAAACTGGGGATATCCGCTAGATCCCTTATAGGCACAGCATTCTGCGTCATAAAATTGTCACTAAGCCCGCCAGGCCGCACGGTTTTTTATCATCATTCAGTACCGAATGAGCGCTGTTGAACCATTATTTTTTTCAATCAATGGTCAGCTAAATGTGCTCCCCTAATCTTTTTCAATAATTCGGAATGATGGCGGTTAGCCTGGTTTTTTTTGGTTCAGCAATTTGCTGGGGTCCTGCATCAGGTAAACCGTTCCCTGGAAACTGCCAATCAGGGTCTGCGCATCATCTTCCACCGTGACTCGGTAATGACGGATGGACCGTCCCTGAGATAATTCTTCGCCACGGGCCCATAAAGTGCCCTCACCAGCACCCTTCATAAAATTCATCTGTACGCTAACCGCGCTGCCGTAATCTCCTCGGCTGATAGCGGCGGCTGCCAGCGCAAAATCCGCCAGTGACAACAGGGCGCCGCCATGAACCCGGCCGCCACCGTTTAAATGGAACGGCTGGATGGGCATTTTTACCAACGAGTTGCCATCCGCGGACTCGATGAGTTCGATACCTAAATGAGCTGAATAAGCGTCGCGGCTGAAGATTTCCATCGCCTGGTTTGTCATGACTATTGATTCTCAGTAGAAAATTACTCATTTTAAGCGCGACTGTTGAATCGTGGGAGAGTTTCCCAGGCCGTCAATTCAATTCAATTCAATTGAAGTTCAGCGAGCCACAAAAACAGCGCATAATCCAACCCTACTATGGATCGCTTTGACCGAATATTTCGCCTCCACCAGCTGCTAAGCGGCCGCCGTACGATACTCACTGGCGCGGATATTGAGCAGCAGCTTGAGTGTTCTCGGGCCACGCGCAATCGTTGTATTGAAGATATGCGCGATCATCTCGGTGCCCCCATTGTGTTTGATCAGGTGCTTGGCGGCTATCGTTACGATACCGGCGATTTTCAGTGGGAGTTACCCGGGCTCTGGTTTCAGCCCCAGGAGTTGCAGGCGCTGCTAGTGATGCAGCAGCTAATGCGTGAACTGCAGCCCGGCTTACTTAGTGAGCCACTAGCACCCGTGCAGCAACGCTTTAATGACCTACTAGAACAGGCTGGAATTCCCACCGCTGCAGCCGACAAAATTGCTATTTTTAATCTTGCTGGCCGGCCGGTGGACGATCAGCTGTTTGCCCAGGTTGTGCAAGGACTGTTTGCTGACTGCCAGCTACAAATTGATTATCAGGCTCGTAGCAGCGGCGAATCTACACAGCGGCGGGTAAGTCCATTAAAAATGGTTTACTACCGTAGCAACTGGTACCTGGATGGCTGGTGTCATCTGCGCGATGGTCTGCGCAGTTTCTCGCTGGACGCGATCAGTAATATCGAGCTAACTGATGTCCCCATCGCTGCGGTTGACCCTGAACTTCAGTTGGCTCATTTTGGCGCCGCCTACGGTATTTTTAGCGGTCCAGCCGATCAACTAGCGGTGATTGAGTTTTCGGTCCACCGGGCCCGCTGGGTGGCGAACGAACAGTGGCACCCGGAGCAGCAGGGAGAGTGGCTAGCCGATGGCCGGTATCGGTTGACTATTCCCTACGGCGATCCCCGTGAATTGATCATGGATATTCTCAAACAGGGCGCTGGGGCTGAAGTGATATCACCGTTGGAATTGAGGCAGCGCCTGCTTGCTGAGGTGAATCAAATAGCTGACTTGTATGGGCCAAATAGCTGACCGGGTAGGCAGCTACTCTATCGCCCTGTCGAGGTGAATGTGAATCATCCTGAATAGGCATAATTGAAATATGTTTTTCTCGAATCTGGGGGTCTCTACAGCAGCAGCCACAACTGTCGGCCAACTATAACGAGCAGCATTCCGACCGACGGGTAAAAAGTCAGCGCAAACCCCAGGGCTCGGCTCGGCGCCCCACGCCGATAACCAGCAAAAAACAGCAGCCGGCCAATGGCAAAACTGATCGCAGCCAATGGCAATACTGACAACCACTCGCCTGGCATGGTCGCCGCCCAGGCCATGTAGACCAGCACCGCTAATAGGGTTTGTTCTACGGTATTTTGCAGTACCGATTGCAACACCTGCGCCTCGGCCGAGCCTTCACTGAGGCCGCCGCCGTCGATATCCTCAGGATTAAAAAAACGTTGTTTAGCCAGCCGGCCCACCGAGAGCGCAACGAACACCGCTAACAGAGCGCAGCAGCGCATCGCCACAGCGAGTCCTTCTACATTGCTGGTATCAGCAGGGTAGTGAAAGGGGTTTAACAGGATACCCGCGCCTATCAACAATGAAGTCGCCATGAACCCGGTGCTAATACCTGCAAGCACTCCCTTCTGTTTAGCAGAAATTTTCATCG
The DNA here is from genome assembly GCA_016763355.1 of Immundisolibacteraceae bacterium. Classification (GTDB taxonomy): domain Bacteria; phylum Pseudomonadota; class Gammaproteobacteria; order Immundisolibacterales; family Immundisolibacteraceae; genus QNFC01. Next base: position 2,584 of record JAESTY010000332.1, on the reverse strand, counting down.
ATGTTCCCTTACGGCTGTAACCGCCGAACCCATAGATAGCCATGCCAGCGGTGCAGCAGAGGCCGCTAAAAAAAACAAAATAATTCGGCACAGGCTCACGGAATGAGCCACCCCCCTGATTTACTAGCGTTCAAGTTTTATAAATTTGAGACCACAGCCCATCAGGAGGCCACCATGTTATCTCTACTCAACCTGTTTAACCCGTTTCGATCTACCCGCCAACTGCCAGCGCCTACCACCCTATTGCAGGAAGCACCTCTGGCCGGATTTCAATATCACAGCGGCCGTCGGGTCTGGCGCTACCTCAACGAAGGCGAGACCCTGCGTTTTAAACGCGAACCGTTTAATTTTCACGACCAAAACGCCGTGGCGGTCTACTTTCGGAACGAAAAACTCGGTTACCTGCCCGAGAACCAGAATCAGGTTGCCGCGCAGATGCTCGATCGTGGCGAAACCCTGATCGGCAAAATCAAGCAGCTGGTGACATCCAGCAATCCTCAGGAAAGGATCTCCCTGCAGGTTTGGCTAGCAGCCGGGTAGGCAGCTCCCGAAAAGCAATCATTAAGAGGGCCGGTCATGGATAGAAGACAGTTCTTAACCGTTGCGCTGGCATTGCCAGTGATGGTGATGTTACGAACCGAGCAGAAAGCTGCAGATCAGGTGGTTATCGACCAACAATCGTTTCTATTGCAGGAGTCGCCGATAGCCGGCTTTCATTATTATGATGGTGAACTGGTGTTTTATGACCTATACCCAGGTTTGGCGCTACAGCTCAAACGAGAACCCAGCAACTACCGCGATCAAAATGCAATCGAAATTTACTGCGCCCTGGGCAAGCTCGGATACGTGCCTAAATCGGCAAATACGACCCTGGCCCAAATGATGGACCAGGGTGTCAATCTAAAAGCAGAACTAACCCAGTTAACCGAAAGTGCTGACAGCTGGGAAATGGCTCGGTTTAAGGTGTGGGTGTAGCGATAGGGTAAATGTGTTGTTTTTAGGATAATCCCCTTTAGAGCGTATAAATCATGCGAGAAAAATTAAGCGAAATTGCCCATGTGACATTGCGCTCAGATGGGGATGGGCAAGACCTATATGAGCTTCATTCGCTTGAAGCGCATTTAAGTAAGGTTGCCGAATTGGCGGAGCAATTTGCTAATGCGTTTGGCAGCAGTGATTGGGCGCGTTGCGCTGGAATCTGGCATGACCTGGGTAAATACAGTGAAGAGTCTCAGCGCTATATCGCCGCAGTTAGTGGCTATAACCCTGAGGCTCACATGGAGGCAGAAGCATCAGGTGGCACCAATAGGGTCAATCACTCCGATGCAGGCGCACAATATGCTGTTGAGCAATTTGGTGCGTTTGGCCGCATCCTCGCGTACTTGATTGCAGGCCACCACGCTGGCCTGCCCGATTGGCACAAGGACTCCACCACCCCGGGCGGTGCTTTGCTGGATCGACTCCAGAACAAGCAAAATCTTACCAGGGCGCTGGCCGCTGATATTGACCCCAAAATCCTCAAGCAATCAAAACCAGGCAGCCCTATTTCACCCGGTGGTAGCGCGGGGTTTGCGCTTTGGGTGCGAATGCTTTTTTCTTGTTTAGTCGATGCCGATTTTCTCGATACCGAATCGTTTATGGACGACGGCAAAGCCGCCCAGCGGGGTCAATACCCAGCATTTGAAAGCTTATTGCCCGCTTTCGACAAACACATGGCCGTGTTAACTACTGGTGCAGATGCCACCGACGTAAATCAGCTGCGTGGCGACATCCTCCAGCAGTGCCGCGATGCGGCGACTCAATCTCCGGGTTTGTTTTCACTTACAGTGCCAACCGGTGGCGGCAAAACCCTGGCCAGCATGGCCTTTGCACTCGAACATGCAAAGCAACATCTACATCGGCGGGTTATTTATGTCATCCCCTACACCAGTATCATTGAGCAAACGGCAGAGGTATTTAGCGAAATTTTTCCTGATGCAGTCGTAGAGCATCACAGTAATGTTGATCCGAATGAAGTGACAAAGGAAACCAGCAAAAGCCGTCTCGCGACTGAAAACTGGGATGCACCCATCATCGTCACCACCAATGTCCAGTTCTTCGAATCGCTATTTGCCGCCCGCACTAGCCGCTGCCGCAAGCTACATAACATCGCGAATAGCATCGTCGTGCTGGATGAGGCACAGCTACTGCCACCGGAATTCCTGCAACCTATCCTCAGCGTTATCAAACTACTTAGTGCGCATTACGGCGTTACTTTTGTGCTCTCAACCGCCACCCAGCCAGCACTCAATACCCAGACCGATCACTTTGGTAACTGCCTGTTAAATGGCCTGGAAAACGTACGTGAAATCATCCCCGACCCAGATCAGCTTTACCGAGCACTTGAGCGCGTTGATATCACCATGCCCGAAGATTTCAACGCCCCACAAAGTTGGGAAGAGATTGCCGAACAACTAAAACAATACGAGTCTGTGCTGGCAATCGTTAGCACGCGCCCCGGTGCCAGGGAACTGCACAGCTTGATGCCAAAAGGTACTTATCACCTGTCGGGTTTGATGTGCGGGCAGCACCGCTCAGATGTCAT
>JAESTY010000331.1 GCA_016763355.1 Immundisolibacteraceae bacterium | reverse complement strand
GGTGATGCCTTCAATCCCTGCCCGACGCAAATAACTGCCCTGCCCCAGCGGCAACAGAAATTGCGGTTGATGCTGTTTATAAAGCCGCTTCAGGGTGGCAATATCCATATGGTCGTAATGGCCATGACTGACCAACACCAGATCGATCGGTGGCAAATCCTCAAACCGAATCGCTGCTGGTCTGACCCGGCCAGAACCTAAAAACGACACCGGCCCAGCCCGCTGTGCCCAGATCGGATCAGTCAAAATATTCAGCCCACCGGTTTGAATCAATAGCGTGGCATGACCGACCAGGGTAACAAGTAGCTCACTACCATTGACTCGCTCGACCGGTGCAGGCCCCACCGAGTAAGACTGGTCATCCAGCCATGGGCCCCGCTCGCGATTGGTCAGCCATTTCACTAGCAAATTAAAACCATGGTCGATCGGTTCTAGATTGAAAAACCGCTCACCATCAAAATGGTCGGATTTTTCTATTGCTGGGCTGGGTCTGACGATATAGGCGTGAAGCAGAACGATGCCGACAATAACGGCTATGATAAAAAGCACTCTGAGCATGGTTTTTTTTGGTCGATTGGCCAGAAAAAGAGATGGGAAATGGCTTTAGATTGATTAGTAAAACATCTGCGGGTGCTCACAATAAAGTGAACACAGGTGAAACCATACTACATAGACTATAAAAAATAGTGCCCACAGATGTAAAAAAGCCAACAGAAGGATATGCAGGGAATAACCTCGTTGCTCAACCGCTATCCACTGATGCGAACAATCCTGGCATTTCATCCAGTGTTGGCTGTAGGGAACTGGTAGAAAGATCATAAACATGACCACAAGGGCCAACTTGGAGGACCAGTTCACATGGCTAGTGGGCTCGGAACCGCATTCGGGGCAGACTATGGATTCAAAACACTCCGTCTGTTCTTCTATTACCGCTTCATACATACCCGCTTGAAGGTTTTCTAGTAGGTTTACAGATTCATCTAAATAGGAATGGGGTACCTGAACCCGGACACCACCCAGCGCAACTGACAGCGACCAGTTAGCCCAGACATGATGTTCGAACTGAACCACCGCTGGAATGCCCTCCACCTCCATCCGGCGCTTAACAATGTGAGCTTCGATAGCGGTCGTATAAGCGGCAACGGTTTGGTAATTGTCCATTGTTTAGAGCGCGCCACAGCACGCCACATTCTCGGGGCGAGACAAATCAGGTCACGCCAACTTCAGCAACAAGTGCAACTATCCTGCCTCATCCCACAAGCCGATTTTCTGCATCTGCAAGCAGAGTTCGGAATATTCCAGACTTCTGCGCGCTGCTCCAAAATCCATAATTTCTAAAGCATTTTCGGAGGCAGCCTTGGCTTCAGCGCATAACCCTGCTTTGCGGTACGCACAACTGACGTTATTCCACGCATAAGCAACAGTGGTGTTCTGTTCCTCACTCAGCTCAGCAACCGCCAGGTAGTGATCAATCGCCGTCGACGGACAATTCTTTCCGTTAATCAGACGGCCGAGCGCATAGGCAGTGTTGAAATGATAATCGACCTCGGTGTAATAAGCCGGGTGTGCATCCCCACCGAGTAGGTGAGCTTTTTTGTAGATCTCGATCCCCTCCAAAATCAGCTCATTATCTTTCTTCCAACCACCCACCCTCACCAGCAAAGTTGCCTTCACCCAATGGAAAAACACCGAGTCAGGGTCTATTTCGATAGCGCTATCAATTTCACTAATAGCAATTTCATAAGCCCGATGATTACGAGCGTAGTTGGATTTTATGTAATGAGCATACTCAGGGTTGCCATCATCAATAGCCATCTGAATAACGGCCCTAACCTCTTCATCGATTGAACCCAGTTGACTTGCATCTTGATTATCTAAATCGAGAGCTGTAAACCTTAGTAACAACCACCGTGCGTGGTAGTCATTTGGATCTTCCTCGGCCATTACCTGCAAACGCCGAATCGCAGACGACTCATTATTGTTGCCGTAGTCCGTTAAGGCCTGAACGATTTCAGGGGGTAGCGGCGCAGCCAACGCCGCCTGGTCAGGCAGCACAAACATCACCGCTAATACTAAGCAAAACAGACGTCTCATCAGGAAATCCCCATAGAAATAAACGCCGCCCAATAAAAGGGGTGTTGATAACGATCACTGTTTATCATCTGACTTTGGGCCTGGTGCAGCGCCTGCGCCGGATCACCATGCTGCAAATAAAATCCATAAAAAGACTGCATCAGCTGAGACGTAGCGTGATCATTGACCGGCCATAAGGGCGCCACCACGTTTTTAACCCCAGCATAGGCGACCCCACGAAGCAGGCCAAAGACGTCCCGAGGATGGCCATTATCCAGCACTGCTGCGTTGCAGCTACTCAGGGTCAGCAACTGAATATTGTTCAAATCTGCAGTGCCGATATCGACCGCATTCCAGAGTCTCTCACCTGTCTCGCTGGAAAGCATCACACCAGAATCCATTGGCTCGTACTCTACCAACGAACCGTGGGCACCAATGTGCAGGAAGCCCTGACCGGTTAACTTAGCCACGTTGGAAACAATATTCTCACTGGAACAATCTTGCCCAGCTAGCTCAGTCACTGGTTGAGTGGCGATAGTTTTTATGGCCGCACTGGTATCCCTCTGAAAAGGCAATCGGCGACCATAGACGTCCGGGTCTACGCAAGTGATTCCGGCACCCGGCAGGACAAAGTTCGCCGAATCATCGGGTGCGTAATGCCTGAGTGAAGCTACTTGCTGAATCACAAAACGCTGTGCCAGAAAGCGCTCACCGTCGTAAAGCATGCCTAACGGTATATTTTGAAAAACACCGTCAGTTGAGACTACCAGGCGCTTGATGTCTGGAGCCAACCCATCGACAACGGTTGCAAAAACCCGCTGATAAATCTCTTCTATTGGAATCTTGAAGTAATCAACCTTCGGATTGCCAATCATGAACTTTATTTCTTCAATCCGGGTTCTTAACTCTCGAGGCGCGTAATCCGATTGCCGGTAAGTAACCCGATTATTGGTGATCAGAAACAAGCCAACAGAATCCTGATTAACAAAAAGTGAAAGCACAGCCGTGTCAACTGGCAGGTTGGCCACAATTGCCTTCAAGGTCGCCGGAGAAATATCAGCTGCCACCTTCCGCTGGGTTGATTCCAGCGCTAACTTAAGCTGAAATTCCTGCTCTCGATGCGCCACCTGCAATTCATAGTATTTCTGCATTCGTTCTGGCATGGAGAGACGTTCCAGCAAATCTTCTTTAACTTCAAACAGGCTTTCCTGTTCCTGGCGCTGTTTTGCGCGCAACGCCTGCCACTGCTGATACACCTTACGTTGCGCCGGGTCAGCCTGAATATCAGTAAGGGTTTTTGCTTTGTTAGTTTCGAGGGTCAACAAGGCCTGCTCAATCTGCCCGGAATCAGCGAGAAACTCGACCATACTATTTACTAGAGGGCTGCTGTTACGGTCAATTACCGCACGGTCTTTATCGCTGTTAGCATTTGCTCTGCGCACGTCATAGCTGGCATATGCCTTCATAAACGCTAGCGCCGCCTGATCTTGATCACCCATTTGTTGCAGACATTGACCATGTAGGTGAAGCATTCTTGAGTAATACCACTCGCCCCGGTCGCGTTGCTCACTATAGTTCAGTAGATGTTCCACAAAAACCGGTAACGCAGCTTCGCACTGATCCTGATAAAACAGATTTTTAGCTAAATTGTAATCGGCATTTTTCTTTACCCAGCGCACGTTGGGATCGCCGCCGATTTTGGCCCTCAACACGTAAGCGTCGTGATACAGCCGCATCGCTTCTTGTTTGCGCCCGAACCATTTCAGATCGTCAGCCAGTTCGACCAGCAGGGTGACGTAATCAAATACATAAGGCGTACCCGCAAGACTCTCTTTAGCTTTCAGACGCCAAACCAGGGCCAGCGCCCGATCCCGTTTTTGCAGATTATTGGCAATGGTTTTTTCAACCGCTCCCGACTCAAAGCGGTTGTTTTGCAACAACGCAACTTTGTAGGCTAGTAGCAGGATATCCATCCCCTCCGCTGATTGATCCAGCTTGTCGTGAATATCGGCGAGCACTCCCAGACCAATCGAGATACCCATCAAATTGCCCTGCAAATAGCTAACCTTGAGGATTTTTCGATAGGTCTGGTTAGCTTCTCGATATTGCTTTCTCTGCACCTGCGGCCGGCCCACCTGATGATCCAGGCCGATGACGAAGTTGAGGTTG
>JAESTY010000330.1 GCA_016763355.1 Immundisolibacteraceae bacterium | reverse complement strand
GTTAAACAGCAGGTTGGCACCAGTGATTCAGCAGCCAGTGCGGCTATTGTTTTTGCTGCTCAGTCTGCGGGTAATGATTACAGCCGGTCTGAACCCTGGCAGGCGGAAGTGCTGGCCAATCAGGTGATTACCGGGCGTGGCTCCAGTAAACAGACCCGTCACCTGGAATTATCACTAGAAGATTCTGGCATGCAGTATCTAGTCGGTGACTCAATTGGCATATTGGCGCCAAATCCGCGTGAGCTGGTTGAGGCAATTGTTGCCCATCAGCAGCTTGATCCGCAGGCTCAGGTAGAAAATCCACAGGGTAAATCGGTGGCTCTGGTGGATGCGCTGGTTAATGATTATGAGATAGCGCCCCTGGCACGGCCGGTACTACAACGGTTTTGTGAGTTGACCGAGAGTCCACAGATTGCCGAGTTACTCGAAGCTGACAAAGCTGATCAACTCAGCGAATGGCTTTATGGCCGCGACCTGCTCGATCTGTTGGTTGAGCAGCCGTCGCTCTCATTAACCGCGGAGCAGTTAGTCTCTTTGCTGCGACCACAGCAGCCACGGCTCTATTCAATCGCCAGTTCGCCAGAAGCCAATAGTGACGAAGTACACTTAACGTTGGCAACGGTTGAATTTAGTGCTCGAGACCGTGATCGTCAGGGGGTTACCACTGGCTGGATCGCTGACACTGTAAAAGAGGGCGATCAGATTGGTATTTATCGCCACGAGAATCCACTATTTAGACTGCCTGAAGAGTCGGATCGACCGGTCATTATGATCGGTCCGGGTACCGGGGTTGCGCCATTTAGGGCTTTCCTGGACCAGCGCGAAGCCGAGAGCGCTGAGGGCAATAACTGGTTGTTTTTTGGTGACCGAAATTTCACCACTGACTTTCTTTATCAGCGGGAATGGCAGTCTCATCTGGCCAGCGGCCTGTTGACCAAAATTGACCTGGCTTTTTCTCGCGATCAGTCAGAACGTATCTATGTGCAGCAGCGCATGCTGGAACAGAGTCAGGAGTTCTACCGCTGGCTAGAGGAAGGCGCTGCGGTTTATGTGTGTGGCGACGCCGGTCGTATGGCCAGTGATGTTCACGATGCGCTGCTGTCTATTATCCAGAAAGAGGGTGGGTTATCCGCCGAGAGTGCTGCTGACTACGTCAGCTTAATGCAGCGCGAACGCCGTTATCAAAGAGATGTGTACTGATGAGCGAAGAACAGACCCTGGCAGTTAATGAACCGCTAAAGGCCGGCAGCAATTTTCTGCGTGGCACCCTGGTTGAGAGCCTCCATGATCCGGTGACCGGTAACATCGCCGAAGGTGATACCCAGCTGATCAAGTTTCACGGCTGCTACGTGCAGGATGATCGTGATCTGCGTCAGGAACGCCTGAAGCAGAAGCTGGAACCGCTCTATTCGTTTTTGATTCGGGTACGAATGGCGGCAGGCGTGTGCTCGCCAAAACAGTGGCTCGATTTGGACCGGCTAGCCCATAGCCATGCCAACGGCGCGTTACGTATGACCACCCGGCAAACTTTTCAGTTTCACGGCGTGCTCAAGCGCGATCTGCGTGACACTATTTATCAGATCAACCAGAGCCTGCTGGACACCATTGCCGCTTGCGGCGATGTCAATCGTAATGTGATGGTTAATGTGCTGCCGGAGCGCTCTGATATTCATGCCGAGTGTTACCGCTGGGGCCAGGAAATCAGCGACCATCTATTGCCTAAAACAACGGCCTATCACGAAATTTGGCTGGGTAAAACCCAGGTAGCTGGCCATCAGGATAGTGAGCCCATGTACGGTGATACCTATCTGCCGCGTAAGTTTAAAATTGGCATTGCGATCCCGCCACAAAATGACATCGATGTTTTTTCACAGGATATCGGCCTGATCGCGGTGATCAAAAATGATCAGCTAACTGGTTTTAATGTTGCCATTGGCGGCGGCCTTGGCCGTACCCATGGTGATGATGGCACCTATGCACGGTTGGGCAGTGTGATTGGCTTTGTATTGCCAGAACAGGTGGTACAGACCTGCGAGCAGATCCTCTGCATTCAACGTGACCACGGCAATCGTTACAACCGTAAAAATGCTCGGCTTAAATACACCATCGATCGTCATGGCCTGGAATGGTTTCAGCAGGAGCTGAACAATCGACTGGGCTGGAAAATGCCTGCGGAGCGCAGTTATCACTTCGATACCAGCGGTGATCAGTTTGGCTGGGTTGAGGATCGTGAAGGCCTGGGTTACTACACCCTGTTTGTTGAAAGTGGCCGGGTTAAAGACTTTGATGACTATCCGTTGATGACCGGGTTGCGCGAAATTGCCCAGGTGCTCGATGGCGAGTTCCGTTTAACTGGTAATCAGAATGTCTGTATTGCGGGCGTTAAACCGGAGCAGCGGGCGCAGATCGATGGCCTGTTAAAGCAGTATGGCCTCGATAGCGGGATACGTCAGAGCAATATTCGTAAAGCTTCGATGGCCTGTGTGGGCCTGCCAACCTGTGGATTGGCGATGGCCGAAAGCGAGCGCTATTTACCCAGCTTTGTCAGCTCTATCGAAAAGCTGCTAGGCGATGTTGGGCTGCCGGATGAGCCAATTATTGTTCGCATTACCGGGTGCCCGAACGGTTGTGGCCGACCGTCGCTGGCTGAAATAGGTCTGGTGGGAAAATCACCAGGTCATTACCAGCTCTGGCTGGGTGCCAGCCCCAATGGGGATCGGTTGAACCAGCTTTATCGAGATTCAGTTACCGAGGCGCAGATGCTCGAGATTCTGTCGCCAATGTTAGAAAAATTTGCCGCGACCCGGATTGATGGTGAGCGATTCGGTGACTTTGTTTATCGCAGTGGTTACATCGACGACGCGACTGGTTACGAAATTTAATTATCGGTCTAAATAAAGCCGGTCATCGGGGTCTCTCCTGGTGACCGGCTTTTCGGTTTTGGAGTTTTATTTTTGCTGCTTCCGGCATTGCCCCATTGTCATCAACAGAAACGCCACCTAGAGTGGACGATTACCTGAGTGTTGATAGGCAACTGAATCATGTTTAAACGTTACTTCCTTGCTGGTCTGGTCGCATTGGCCCCGATCGTGTTGACCTGCTATCTGTTTTACTGGCTGCTCTCCGGGCTGGAGCAGCTGTTTTTCCAACTCTGGATCTGGGCGGGTCTTGCTGACCTTTATTTGCCAGGATATGGCATTGCGGCGGCAATTATGGTGATACTGCTGTCGGGTGTGTTGGTACAGGCCTGGGGCTTTCGTCAACTCTATAGTGCTGGTGAACAGCTAGTAGAACGCATTCCATTGATCAAGGTGATTTATGGTGGCCTGTCGGCGGTTATGGACATGTTGGCTCCTAAGGATCAACAGTCTGGCCTGGGTAGTACGGTGCTAGTCACGCTTGCTGGGGATATTCAGGTGGTTGGGTTTCTAACCCAATCTAATCCGGACAAGTTGATTTCGGGGATAGGCGCGGAACGGGTAGCTGTTTATCTGCCTTTTAGCTATCAAATTGGTGGTTATACCCTGCTGTTAAAGCCTGATCAGATAACCCATCTGGATGTGCCCTTTGATGTAGCGATGAGGATGACGTTAACCGGCTATGCGGGTAACTAATATGTTGCTGGACTCATTGATTGCCTAATATCGAGGTGGCGGGGTTGTCGCAGTGCCGAGTTAATAACTAAGCGGTGACACGCCAAACCAGCTCTCGTGAAACCAGAGCACCAACAGAAACAGGCTCAACCCGGTGAGCGCGCCCCAGATATTCAGCTCGCTAATCACTAGCTTGTTACGACCGGTGATGATGGCTGCAAATGGAATGTAGGAAGTCTGATCAGCAAACTTGGTCCAGGCTTCACCATATCGAGCACGGTATTTGCGCTCCATGTTCAGTGGCGCAATCAGTCCCTGAAAAGCAAAGGTGCCGTATATCCAGTGGGATGCGACATCGCCATTGACGATGAAATGGGCCAGCCCCCAAAGTCCGAGTCCGAACAGTCCGGCGTTGCGAGTAATTCTGACCATACCGCGGGCTTCAACCTGATCCGGTGGCACTAGCCCTAAGGTGGTAGGGTTTTTGTCGGTAGCGCCTGTCGTCATCATTAAAAAAGCCAGCAACATCAACACCAGGCTGACTGGTTTTAACTGCTCGGCGGTGCCCCAGGTCGGTAGGTCAGGGGCATTGGCGTAGGCCACGCTCATCCAGCCAATAGCGATGAAAATAGATAGGGAAAACAGTGCTTTAAATAGTTTTTCTCCAAACAGCTTTACGACGAACTGGCGTAGCGGACTGCCGGAGATAATCCAGTGCATGCCGAGGAAAAACAGGCAGGCGGCAATAAGTGATTCCACGAGCGAAGAGCCTCCGATAATCCGGTAATAGATGATGTTAGCCAGCGTGTTTTTTCGATTTATCTTAACAGTTGTTTAGCTAATCACTGGCACAAATTTGCCTGCTGTTTGGTTATTGCCAAGCAGATTAGAATATAAATATTCTAATTGAGCATATTAAGCGCCCTGCAGTAGACTGATAGTCAACCCGGTATTCTTTTCATTTATTGCCAATGCAGTGGGCACCTGGCTGACCCCTGTTATTCCCTAATAATTATTTTTGTCATTTTGAGGAATCTCTAATATGGCCGACACCATTTGGTACACCCGCTGCCCTGTGCCTACTGCTTCTGGCATCGCTTTTCAGCGTGATATGTTTGCTGATGAGTTCGATGGTAGTGATTTTGATGTTCGTAACATTAAGGAGCTGGGCCGTGAAAAGGCCGACAGCCATTTTAATCACTCGCTGGAGAATTGCTTTCGTGAAGGCGGCTCGATTCCGCCACTCTGGGCAAAACAGGGCGGCGCCGATACGCTGATGGTCGGCCTGACATTTCTATCCGATGCGATCTGTTTTTACACCCGACCAGATTCCGACATTAAGACCATGCAGGACTTAAAAGGTAAACGAGTTGCAGTCGGCGTTCGGCCTTATATCATGATCGATTTCATGAAAATCAACGGTCATAAAGCCTGGGATTGTGGTCTACGTGCTCACGGCATGACCCTGGCGGATGTGGAGCTGTTCGAGATCGAGGTCAACGATGATATGCATTCGCATATCAATCCAGACCCGAAATCCGGGGAGAAACCACCGGGTATTTTGATGTTTCAGAACGAGCTTGATGCACTGACTCGGGGTGATGTTGATGCAATATGGGTAAAAGGTTGTCAGACCCGGCAAATGGAACGCGAAGTAAGTGGTCAAATTCGATTAATCAGCGACCTGCTCTACGACACGGACAACCTGGAGCTCAAAGTGAATGCGAATCCGCGGATTATCACGGTGAGCGGCAATATTGCCCGCGACAATCCAGATGCGGTGGTGCGTTACTTACAGGTGTTAATTCGCGCGGCGCGCTGGTCAGCGGATCACCCAAAAGATTCAGCGCAGACCCTGGCTACCGAACTTGGCGTGACCCTTCAGGACATCAATGGTGCCTTCGTCGAGAATTATCAAAACAAGCTCTGGCCGAATTTGAGCGCTGAAACCGTCCACCTGCTATCGACCCAGCAGCGCTTTATGCTTGAGCATGATTATTTGCCGGCTGAAGTCGATTTGCAGGCCTGGTGTGATGACAGTTTTCTGCGCCAGGCCTATGAACGCGAAAACCTGACCTGGGCAGCCTAAGCCCTACGGTTTTTACTCCACCATGTTGTTGAAGTCGTTCGGTTCGCTACAGCCAGTCAGGAGTCGGCAAGCCCTTTTCAGCCAGGAATTCTGGATTAAAAAGCTTACTCTGATAGCGGGTACCGTAGTCACCAAGAATGGTGACGATGGTTTTGCCCGGGCCCATCTGTTTTGCCAGCCGAACTGCACCGGCGATGTTAATCGCGCTAGAGCCACCCAGGCAGAGACCTTCATGTTTCAGTAAGTCAAAAATGTAGGGCAGGGCTTCTGCGTCGGGAATCTGGAAAGCGTCGTCGAGCACCAGTCCTTCCAGGTTTTTGGTGATGCGGCCCTGACCGATACCCTCGGTGATCGAGTCACCGCTGGAGCTGAGTTCGCCGTTTTTGTAGTAGT
>JAESTY010000329.1 GCA_016763355.1 Immundisolibacteraceae bacterium | reverse complement strand
GGATGTGATTCAAAGCGCTATTGGCGGCATGAACATTACCGAAACCGTCGAGGGACTAGAACGCTATCCCATTAACCTGCGTTACCCGCGCGACCTGCGAGACAACCTTGAAGCGCTAAAACGGGTGTTAATACCGACCCCCGCAGGGGCGCAAATACCGCTGGCACAAGTCGCCGAACTGACCTACAGCCGCGGTCCGCCAGTTATCAAAAGTGAAAATGGTCGCCCCAGTGCCTGGGTCTATGTGGATATATCCAGCGATGATATTGGCGGTTTCGTTGCTCAGGCAAAACAGGTAGTCGCTGACCAGGTGACTTTGCCAGCGGGTTACACCCTGGTCTGGTCCGGCCAGTTTGAATATATGGAACGGGCCGCAGAGCGATTGCAGGTGGTCGTACCTGCCACCCTGCTGGTGATCTTCATGTTGCTCTATCTGAATTTTCGTAACCTGGTCGAACCGCTGGTGGTGATGCTGTCGATCCCGTTTGGCCTGATTGGTGGTATCTGGATTATCTATCTGTATGACTATCAGTTATCAGTGGCGGTGGCGGTTGGTCTTATTGCCCTGGCAGGTATGGCGGCGGAGATCGGTGTTTTAGTGCTGAGTTTTATCGACACTGAAATCGCTAACCGGCGACGGGAGAAAGATGGTGAATTATCGGCCGATGAGATTACCGAAGGGGTGCTGGTTGCCACCTCCCGACGGGTGAGGCCGGTGGCGATGACGGCGCTATCGACCATTGCCGGGTTAATACCGATTATGTTGAGCAGTGCGACTGGATCTGATGTGACCCACCGAATTGCCGCGCCGATGCTGGGGGGGATGGTGACGGTGATGTTGTTGAACTTGTTGGTGTTGCCAGTGATTTATGGGGTGGTTTTGAGGTGGCAAGCAAGGTGCTGAGTGATCGAGCAAGCGAGCATGCTTAATATGGCTCCAGTAAATAGCTAGACGACAGCCTGACAATTTCCGATTAATTGACTAGCGGCCTCTCTTGCTCGGCCTTTGTAGCGTGAAATTAAATCGGGTGCCACCAAGTGGGGAGGGTGATTCCATCCAGATGGTGCCGCCATGGGTCTCAATGATTTTTTTTGCGGCTGCCAGGCCAATACCAGTGCCACTGCGGTCCTGATCGAGTTGATCGAACAGCCCAAATATTTTCTCTTTGAATTGGGACTCGATGCCAGGGCCATTGTCATCAACAAAAAAGCAGGCTTGTTCCGAATTCCAACCTAATTCAATCTCGACATGCCGCTCCCGGTGGTGGAACTTAATCGCGTTGTCGATTAAATTTTGGTAGACCTGTACTAGCCGTGTCAGGTTACCTTCAACTGTGGGTTGATCTGGCTGTACAGTGATGATGGCTGAGGATTCCAGAATTTGTCCGGCTACCCGATCCAGGGCGTCGTCGATGATTTCGACCATCGGCGCAGATTCGATATTGTTTGGTTTTACTCCCAGGCGGCTGTATTCGAGTAGTTCTCCTAGCAAATCCTGCATTTTGCTGGCGGCGCGGCTGATGCGCTGCAGGTCAGCTTTCGCCGCTTCGATATCGTTGTCTTCGAGGCTTTCGGCCAACACTTCGGAGAATCCGCTGATGGTGGTTAATGGACTCTTAAGGTCATGTGAAACCGTGTAGGTAAATTCTTCCATTTCGGCTTTTTGGCGCTGTATTTCTTCAATAAAACGATTACGTTCTGCAATATCTCTGAGCACCGCCACCATTATTATCTGGTCTCTGATGGAGATCACTTTGGCATGTGACTCAACCATATTTTCGGTGCCATCTCGATGTCGTTCGATGCCTTGAGCAACTAGTTCGCCATGTTGTTTGAGAGTCTCAATGATGTTTAGTTCTGCTGGTGCGGGTGATATTAGTGCCAGTGGCTTGCCGATCAGCTCTTCACGACTCCAGCCATGACTACGGGCCATCTCCTGGTTACAGTCAATGATTGTCGAGTCTTCATCAAACAGGACAACGCTGTCCGGCAGCGCATCAAACAGCTGGCGATATTTTTCTTCGCTATCGGAGAGTGCCTGCTGAGTTTTTTTCTGTTCGCTAACGTCTAGCGCAACCGTAGCAAATGCGATTTCCCCCTCCCATTCGGTGGCCTGAGTCCAGCCATCGACCGTTATGCTTGAACCATTTTTATGGCACAGGTTGCCGGACTGATAGGTCCATTTATTGCGGCGTTCAGGATCATTTAACAATCCAGAAAATAAATTTTTTATTTGTTCATAATCCCAGTCCGTAAGCAGGTCTTCGGTTGAAAGTGTTAACGCTTCTTCGAGACTAAAGCCGGTATCGTCGCAGTACTTCTGATTCACGTGGAGAACTGCCAGATCGCTGGCTCTGGAAATAATCAGCCCAGTACGTGATCCTTCTATTAATATGCGATAGGTATCCTGCCGAGATTCAGACAGCTTTTTTTCGGTGATATCGCGAAACACCCCACGTATTCTGATGAATTTGCCCTTGTCATCGGTTTCTGGCTGGGCAAACAGCAGAATGTGGAGCGCGGTATGGTCTCTGCTGAAGATTCGAAATTCAATTTCAAACGATTGGTTCGATAATTCAGCCTGGTGAAAGGTTTCTAAAACTCTCTGTAGATCATCAGGATGAATGCTATCTATGATTGCAACCTGATACCACTCATCTGGCAGCATCACGCCGACCTTGCCTGGCTTTACCGTAGTCAGACTGATGACATCGTCTTCAAAGATGCATTCGCGCAGGCCTGCCAACACCTGGCTGGTTCGCAAGATCTGTTCGGTGGTTTTATGTTCAGAAATATCGACTTGCTTAGCCAGCAGGGTTGTCGGTTTGCCAGAGGAATCCCGAATAACCTGAATCGAGCTACGCACCCACATCCAGTGGCCGTTAGCATGTCGAAATCGAAAATCATTGGAGAAGTTGTCGGTCGAATTTGAATCGTTAGCTTTTTTGATGGACGTAGTAATTCGTTCGAAGTCTTCCGGATGCAGAATTTTTTTGGTCAGCTCCGAGAGCGAAAGAGGGAGTTCACTTCGACGGTAGCCGCTGAAATTTAACCAGTTGTCATCAACTTTGTAGGTGTCGCTGATCAGGTCAGACTGAATGTAGCCCTGGTCAATCGACTTCATTAGTTTCGGGTCTAACGGCGGGACTTCGGTGCCGCTAGTTGGGAGCGTTTTGTTTTTAGATGGCGTAGCACGTCTCTTTACCAGCCAGAGCCAGCTAATCGACAGGATGGTTACTCCCGTTAAAAGATATATTGTGATGGTCAGGAATGACAGCTGCAGTATTCTCCTGGGTGGCAGGTTCGAAATAAAAAATAATAGTTATCAACTGGTTACGGCATCTATCCTCAGTTATT
>JAESTY010000328.1 GCA_016763355.1 Immundisolibacteraceae bacterium | reverse complement strand
TTCCAGGCGACTTTTTACGACAAACTCTGGCGGATGGAAGACGCCGCACCGCTGGGCATACATTGGTGCCTGGCAGCACCAGCCGCACCGGGCAATAACCTTGGCGCCGACGGCCACCCGAAACGGGGCGGATTTTTACCACCGGTACCCCTACCTTCAAGAATGTGGGCCGGCGGTGAACTGGTTTTTCATGCCCCCCTGCGCGTTGGTGACCTGGTCACGCGCCACTCCCGGGTTGAAAATGTCACCCTGAAGCAAGGTAGGAGCGGACCCCTGGTATTTGTGACTATCGAGCATCAAACCCATGCCGGCGATACCCTGGTGCTAACCGAACGCCAGGATTTAGTCTATAAGCAGGCCAATCCCAAACTAGCCGATACCGCTAAGCCCATCATAGAAGCCCCGCACCAAACTGACACCGAATCGATCACCGTTAACTCGGTCGACCTGTTTCGCTATTCCGCCCTCACCTTCAACAGCCACCGCATCCATTACGACCGTGACTACGCCCTTACAGAAGAAGGTTATCCGGGGCTGGTGGTGCACGGCCCGTTTCAAACCACCTTGTTGATGAACCAGGCGGCGAAACTATGCAACGGCCTGCCCAAACGTTTCTCGTTTCGCGGCGTTGCGCCGCTAATCGACCAGACCCGGTTTCGGATCCAGCAGCAGTCATCCAATGACAGCAGCAGCGGCGATCTCTGGTGTGAAACGTCGACAGGCCAAACCACCATGACAGCCAGTTATTCAAGGACCTAGTTGAAGAACTCTATTTTCATCGTCATCAACATTGGATATCGGCCCGCTATTAACCATCGTGCTCAGATCAGGCTGTACTAGCAACTAGGCACTCACTCAATACAAGCCGACAACGCCTTAAGTTTAGTTTTTCACCCCTTTGTTTAACCAGCTGGCCCACAAAAAAGGCAGGTCGCAACCAACCTGCCTGTTCTTGAAAAATTTATTCCAGCGCTAACATCAGCCCCAAAAATTCTATTTTCTGGTCTTTGTTTTCCTACTCCGACTGACAAATCTTCCCAGCTATTTTGACTGCTTTCTTCCAACACCTAAAAAGCGAGAAGTTCCTCAATATCTTTCAATTACACCAACAAACCCTTGGGGTGATATTGGGTTTGGGTGCGAAACTCACAGAAAAACCGGCTGAGAAGGCCCTGGTCAATAACCCTGGCACAAACCGAAACAACCTTTGCGCCAATAACTGGTGGCGTTAAATTGATGACATCCAGGTTATTGTCCTACCAGGATCGACAGACACAGCACCCTGGGCTGGTCGCCAACCCAGGGTGCTAACACTAATTTAGACATAGGCCTAAGGTCAGGCCACTGGTGCTGACACCCCAGCAAGCCCTTTAATGCCGACAAAATGGTTGCCCTCATTTGTATCGAGGGCGCCATCTCCGGCCATAACATCATATTTAATGCCACGCAACGCGTAGGGTCGGTACTCGGCCACAGATTTAAACCTTTTGACAACGCTATGATGGATCACTGGGAGTTTATCTGACCGCATATTATCTTTATCAACCCGAACGAATCTTGGCGATAAGGTTTTTGCTTTGACCCCAGAACGTTTTTGCTCGTGGATTTTGCCATGGGCAAGGGGCTGAATATGCAGGTCATCGATACAGATAGCGTCTTGAGCCCCGGCAATCTTCAGCCCTGGATAGTCCACCTCTTCATCCAATAATACGTTCAGATGAGCGTCAATCTGATCGATCATGAACTGTAAAGTGATGTCAGATAAGCCATCAAACCAATAACCCCCGCCGATATCGGAATGCACACCGGGAAACCAGACTTCGGTCACCCTATCATTGTCACTAAACAAGGTCGGTTGAAAAGCGATCCGCCGTTCATCAATCGACAACAGGTGAACAACTTTTTCAATATAGTCGCCAATGTCGCCATTTTCAAAAACAATGCCACTGGAAGGGAAGGTATTGGGATTTAAGTCAAGAGAACCTTTGGTGGCTGCCACCGTATCAAACACTCCCAGAAACTTTACCGTCTCGAGATGATTTACCTTCTGCTTTTTAATATGGGCGGCGAACATCCGTGCGATGGCTGCACCACGACTAAAGCCAAAGATATATATTTCGTCGCCCTGCTTAAAATGCTCGCGTAAATTCTCATTGGCTTCATCGAGGATATCTTCAATATCGCCATGGGGCGGTGCGAACATGGCATTAAACTTCTGCTTTAACCACCCACCCCGGGTACCAACACCACTGTAGTAAAAGCTGCGCTGATCAGGGTTTTCACTGCCGCCATTGGGACCGGATAATTGCCCACCTAAAAGTAAATGTAATTTGAGTACATTGCTAATGCTGGTGTCTTCAAAAAAATCACCCGCATCCTCTGGGTCATTACATGTTCCATCAAAGCAAAAAATTAGTCTTGCCATCATTCTCTCCCATATCAATTGTTGGTTTAGTTAACTTTTTAAATGCCATAAAAGTTGAATAAAAAATAAACTAACCTAAAGTTAATGGCAACAGCGACCCTGAAATATTAATCACCAACTGGCAAATTAGAGCGCATTGAAACAGGTTGGCTTTTCGGCTATTCGTCAGCCCTCGCCGACAACATCGACCTTCACTGCACCCCTGATTTTTTCTCCGGCCCTTAATACCAGGGCCAGTAACGATGGCATAAAAGTCAGTGTTAGCAGGGTCGACGTGAGTAATCCGAATAATACAATTATGCCCAGGCCTCGATAAAGCTCGGTGCCGGCTCTGGGCAGGAACACTAGTGGCGCTAATCCACCTAGCGTGGTCAGGGTAGTCATCATGATCGGTCGGACTCTTACTCGAGTGCTTTCAATGACCGAGGCGGCGATATCCATACCTGCACGACGATTTTGCAGGGCCTGCTCGACCAGCAATATCGGGTTGTTAACCACCACACCGATGAGCACCAAAAACCCGAGCATTGTGATCATGTCAAACGGCTGGTGGACGCTGGGTAGCAGGTTCATCAACCAGAGCCCAAAGATACCCCCGGCGATACCTAATGGCACGGTGAGCATGATCAGCAGCGGGTAACCCCAGTGCTTAAAGATAGCCACCATTAGCAGATAGGCCAGCAGCACCGCTAGCCCCATATTGCCGGTGAGCGCCGCCCGGGTGGCGGTGAGTTTGTCACTGGCACCACCAATTTTAATATTGATGCCGGCAGGCATGCCTTCGGCCTTCAGCGCATCGACTACCTGGGCCTGAATTATTTCCACCGCCGCTTCCAATGGCATGTCTCGGGGCGCAACCACCGACAGGGTAATGGTGCGCTGCCCATTGACCCGGCGAATGGTCTCGGTGTTGACGGTCTGGCGCAATTCGGCAAGGGCGCTGAGCGGAACCACATCGCCTTTGCCGGTGTAGATCGGCAAATCAGCCAGATCCTCGGGCCGACTGACGGTGCCGGTGGTGCTGTATATATAGATATCGATCTTATCGTCGGCCAGATAATAATCATCGTGGTAGGCGCCGTCTGCCAGCGCCCAAACCAGGTAGCCCAGGTCATCAGCACTCACTCCCAGTTCAGCAGCCCGTTCCCAGTCCGGATGAATTTCGACCATTGGTTGACCGAGGCTCAGCGATGACGGTGAGGGTTTGATCTGCGGATCATTGAGCACCTGCTTGGCGCGCAGGAAGGCTTTAAGACCGACATCAAACAGGGGCGCTAATTCAGGCCCGCTGATTTCCAGGTCCATACTCCGGGTGCCGCCCTCGTTGCCAGAAAACAGGGAACCGCGAGCTGAGAAAGCAATCATGCCCGGGTAGTTAGCATTTTCCTCGGTAAGGATATCGATCATTGCTTCGATATCCTGGGCCTCTTTGGTACCGCCTATCATAAAAACATTGGCCGGACTGGCAGTGCTGAGCAGCCAACGCACTGAGGGCGCTGGACGCTCGCCGTTGCGAAATAATTCAGGATCAATTCCGACCTCGGGCACAAAGGTATCGAGCATCTGTTGCTCGACGGCGATCATCTGCTGCAGGTTGTAGCCCGGTGGCGGGAACATCAATGTAAAGGTGACCGGCTCTTCACCCTCGGGGAGATATTCGGCCTTAGGCGTAAACGCCCAGACCAGCCCAACCGCGGTTATCAACACAATCGCAACCAGCGCGAGCTGGCGTTCTACACTGGGCATGAGCCATTCTAAAAAGCCCATTACCCGGGCATTAAAACCACGGCCGATTCGATTCAACAATCCATTCGGGTCGCCTGCGCGGCTACCCACCCCTTTCATATTCGCCGAAGCAGATGGCACCAGGGTGATCGCCACCAACATAGAGAAAATAATCGACGAGGAGATGGCAATAGCAATATCAGAATAAAGCTGACCGACCTCTTCCTGCATGGTCATCAGGGGGATAAACACGAAAATGGTGGTCAGGGTTGAGGCCAGTACGGCAGTCCAGACTTCGCGCACCCCAGCCAGGGCCGCATCAAAACGCTCTTTACCCATCTGCCGGTGGCGCTGAATATTCTCCAGCACCACAATGCTGTTATCCAGGGTCATGCCGATGGCAAAGGCAACGCCGGACAGCGAGATGACGTTAATAGTGCGGCCGGTAACCAGTAAACCCAGAAATGCGGCTATGGTGCAGACCGGAATACCGATAGCGCCGATAAAGGTCGACGACGCCGAGCGCAAGAATAGATAAAGCACACCCAGTGCCAACAACGCGCCCAGCACCAGATTGGAAGCGATAACCCCCACCGCCTGTTTAATGTAGACAGTATCAGAGTGCAGAAACCGCAGGTAGAGCCCCTTTGGGTCCATCAGGTCAGGATTGATGTGATTGTCGACGGCGGCGGCAACCCCATCGGCCACATCCATAATGTTGGCACCGCGCTGACGTTTGATGCTCAGC
>JAESTY010000327.1 GCA_016763355.1 Immundisolibacteraceae bacterium | reverse complement strand
GCTGCAATGCTTCGCGCAGCTTATTCGGGTCGATCGCTTCGCCCCAGGGGTCGTTTACCATGATGGCGATGCCACCCATGCGCTCTACATTTTGTTGCATGCGTGCGCCGAACACACCGTTGCGGCAGATGATCACCTTGTCGCCGGCTTCCATCAGGTTGGCAAAGCAGCTTTCCATGCCGGCAGAGCCGGGGGCGGAAATCGGGAAGGTGACGTCGTTTTTGGTCATTAATGCCTGACGCAGCAGAGTTTTGAGCTCTTCCATCATCTGCTGAAAGGCTGGGTCAAGATGGCCAATGATGGGCCTTGATAAGGCCTGTAATACCCGCGGGTGTATGTCGGCTGGTCCGGGGCCCATCAGGGTGCGGATAGGGGGGTTAAATGAACTCATTAATTATCTTCCCGAATTGTCGATAGAGGTGGGTCACTACAACTTTTGGTTATTAAAAAAAGCACAGGCTGGCGTGGCCAACCATAGGTTGCAGTATTAATCCCAGCATAGAACATGGACGGCTGACCAGCTAGACTGGGCCAAGCCTAACCACTCTTAACAGCAGGTACACAATGGATAGTAAGGTAACCGACATAGCCGATTTGATCAGCGATCCGCTGGATTTGGTCAAGCAGATACGCGCTATGTTAGCGCGGGTATGGCTCGGTGATGAGTTGATCCTGGATTTATTGCTGGTGACCGTGCTCGCTAAAGGCCATTTACTGCTTGAGGA
Organism: Immundisolibacteraceae bacterium; assembly: GCA_016763355.1. Taxonomy (GTDB): domain Bacteria; phylum Pseudomonadota; class Gammaproteobacteria; order Immundisolibacterales; family Immundisolibacteraceae; genus QNFC01. Next base: position 4,735 of record JAESTY010000327.1, on the reverse strand, counting down.
CGTGCCTGGGGTGGGCAAAACCACGTTGGCAAAAAACCTGGCGCGGGCGCTGGGAATGGAATTTAACCGGGTGCAGTTCACCAATGATATTTTGCCGGCCGATATTCTTGGCGGCAGTGTTTATAACCCGGTGGACGGCAATTTTAATTTTGTGCCTGGGCCAATATTTACCGATTTCCTGCTCGCTGATGAAATTAACCGGGCTTCTACCCGCAGCCAATCGGCGTTTTTACAGGCCATGGAAGAGGGCGGTGTCTCTATCGACGGGGTTAATCACGCCCTGTCCGAGCGGTTCACGGTGATCGCTACCCAAAACCCGATTGATTACGACAGCACCAATCCACTACCTGAAGCCCAGCTGGATCGGTTTTTGATTGCCACTTCGATCGGTTATCCGCAACGTGATCAGGAACTAGCACTGCATGGCGAGTATCAGCAAGTGTCTAAACAGCCTATTGAGGCAGTAATAAACGCAGATCAGTTTTCTGGGTTACAGCAGCTGGTTGATCAGGCTTATCTGCACCCGGAGCTGAGTCAGTACATCGTTGATCTGGCACGGATGAGTCGTGAAGAGGAAGAACTACGTCTGGGTATCTCGCCGCGTGGATCGATGCATCTTGCCCAGGCGGCTAAAGCGATGGCGGTGATTCGTGGCCGTGATGCGGTGATCGCTGAAGATATTCAGCAGCTCATTATGCCGGTCTGGTCCCATCGGTTGTTGCCACGACATGGCCGCGACCAGGACCGCACCGCCAGTGTCGAGCTGCTGGAAGCGCTGATGCGGCGGGTGCCGTTACCCCGCTAATGGTGTGGCCAATGGTTGATGTTGGAATTAGTTTTCTAATATGAAATACATGGAAGATCGGCCGCTGAGGGTGGCTGGTGAGGCTTATCCGCTGCACCTATGGCGGCTATTGCGCTGGGTCGGTGAACTGCGCCTGGTACCGACCGCCCGCGAATTTGCCCGTAACCCATTTCGCCGTCCGATGCTCTATGGCCCGGCGGCGCTGCTGACCCGACCCGGAAAAATTCTGCTGTTCGCCGCGCTGATGCTGATGTTGCTCAGCTTCCGTCGTGCCGAGAGTTTTATGATGCCGACCGCTGCATTGTTGATTGGGCTGCTGGTTTGGTCACTGATGGTTGGTTGGTGGTATCGGCCGAAACTGCAGATTCAGCGTCATGGCAGCAGTTGGGCAGTGGCTAACCAGCCTTATAAAGCGCGCATCAATGTCAGCAACGGATCAGCCCGTCCTCTGTATAACTTTGTATTGCGGGAAATGGCGGTTCGGGGCTGTCGATTGCCGCCGGAATGGAGCCGCCAGCATGTTAGCTCGCTGGCGAGTAACAGCCAATTAGAGCAGCTGGTTGAAATCACCGCGCGTCAACGCGGGGCGATGCAGCTCGATGGGGTGGTGGTCGATTCTTACTTTCCTTATTTTTTAACCCGCTATAGTCAGAAAACGCGTATCGAACAGTCGTTGGATGTGTTGCCTGAACCCATAAAAGTGGATTTGCCGTCGATAAGGATGCTCAGCGACCAGGCGGCCGAGTCGGTGAACTTCGGTACCGATAAAGGTCGCAAAGAGCGGGCGCTGGATTATGTTTATTCCCGCGGCTTTCAAAGCGGTGATCCGCCATCGCGACTCGATCGGCGGGCAAGTGCCAGGCGTGGAGAACCGATGAGTAAGATTTATCACGGCGCACTTAAGCTCAAGCCAGCGGGGTTGTTGCTGCTGTGTGATTTATCCCTGGAGGATTTTCCGGACTGGAAACCACGGCCGGATGATCTTAAAGCGATCGATCAGCGGCTGGCGCTAGCGGTGGAGGTCGAGCGTCGTGGCCGTGGTGAAGGCCTGCAGCTGGGTGGTTGTTGGTGGAATGGTGATTGGCAGACCACTGCTGATACCGATGAGTTTTATCATCAGGTGGCCACTGCGGCGGCTGTTCATCAGCGCAAACTGCCAACTCAACTAGAGCAGACCGAATGGATTCATTTACTGATTACCGGTCGTTGGGACCTGCAGTTGGACGACTGGGTGCAAAAACAGCGCGCTCAAGGGGTGATGTTGCTAGTACTGCTGATTCCGGAGAAGGCTGAGTACCGGGGTAAATTGCCTGAATCAGCTGGTTTCACCGAGCTGCATCCATGGAATGGCTAACCGAATGGAGCCTGGGAGGTTTTGCGCTGGCGGTAGTGGCTCACCTCACCGGGTCGATGGGTTTTCAGCCACTCGGAATTGGCTTGCTGCTGTTAATAATCGTGCGCTTGTTGATACCGATTCGGCCTGCGCCACCGACCCTTGGCCTGGGGTTTATTCTGTTAGCGATTGGTGGCCTGGGTGGCTGGTTTGGGCTAGAAGAATTTGCGGTGCCTGGTAGTTGGCCGATGGTTTTCAAGGCGTTTGCGGGTATCTGCCTGGGTGGGTTAGCGGTTTTTCTGTGGCAATTTTTCGCCCGCCAACCTGAACAAACCAACCAACCACTACAGCCAATCACCCAAAACATGTTGGTGATGGGGCTGTTGCTGTTGTTATTGACCCCGTTGGAAAACCTGGCGAGCAGTGGAGTGGGGTTGTTTGGTTATAGCTCAATGGCATTCTGGATACAGATGGCAGGCGTGCTGCTTGCGGTGATCGGCTTTAGTAGCAGCCGCCAGAGCGGGCGTGGTTTGCGCTGGGGGCTGTTGCTGTTGCCGCCGTTATTGATCGTGCCACTGATTGCGCAGGGGTTATTTCTGGTACGCAAACCCTTGATGATGGCCATGTGGATGATGGCGCCTAATTTTAGCGGCGGTAATGTCGGCTTTACGCCACTGCAGTATCTGGATCATCAAGCCTTTTTAAAACCTTCTAGCAAGGTAGTGATGCGGATCCGTAGTGACGAACTGCCGAGTCCTTATCTGGTCGGTAATCGACTGACTACCTTTGCGTCGAAAAGTTTAAGTTGGACTGCCAGGCTGGATCTATCAACCGCCCTGTTGATTGGCAGTGATCGGCAAGAGCGTAATCGTTATCAATTAGAGGCTAGTCATAGCGCGGATCAGGCACCCTCAGAGTGGCAGATGGCGGTGACCAGTCTGCGCTGGGATTCACTACTTTTTTTACCACCACAGGCCGGTGAAGTGGCGTTGGATGGTGAGGGACTGGCATTGAATAACAATCAAGTTTGGGATGCTTCTTTCACTGAAGGTGTGCGCCATAGCTGGCTGGTGTCTGCCGGTGGTCGACAGCCCGGTCCGCCGCTTGATGATGCATTGCAGTTGCCGGAACTCTGGGATCAACCGTTGCAGGCCCATGCGGATCTGTACGCTGCGGATCAGCGCCGTCATGTGGTGGCGAACATCCGCGCTGATTTTCTGGATCGTGAGTATTCCCTGTCGGTGAACATGCAGCAGAAAAAGCCATTTCATGATTTTCTGCTCAATCGTCGACCAGCCTATTGCTTCTGGTACGCCACCGGAGCGGCGCTAAGCCTGCGAGCTAACCAGATACCGAGCCGGCTGGTAAGCGGTTATTACATCCATGAGCGTATCAGCCGAGATCTGTGGCTAGTCCGTGAAAGTGACGCTCATTCCTGGGTTGAGTGGCAGGATGAGCAGGGCTATTGGCACACCTTTGACCCCACCCCGCCTTCTTTAGATTTGTTTCAACAGCAGTTTCAGGGTGGTTTTTTTAGCCAGTGGTTCCATCTGTTTCGGGAGCGGGTAAATCAGTTCTGGGATCAGTTTGATCTCACCGAACAGGTGCAGAACGTGGCGATTATTGGCGGTTTTCTGATCCTGGTGTTTTTGTTTGTTCGAGAGTACTTGCGTATTCGCCAGGTTGGTAAAACTGTGGCTAGTAGCGATGAAGCAAAAAAATGGCGCAAACTCTGGCAACGTTTTCTTGCCCTGAGTGGTTTGCCGGATGAGCCTCACTGGAGCGCGGGCCACTATCTGGATGTACTACCGAGTAGCTGGAGCGACGGACAAACCGCAGCGGCGGTAAATTTTTTGCAGTTTTATCAGTCCAGTCGGTTTCGACCGTCGTCGGCGGATATGGCGCCAGGCAATCAATTATTGAAGGAGTTTCGCGGCCAGTTGAAACAAAAAAGCCAGATGCAGCAAAAAGGCGATGAAAAGGCGGGTTAATGGATTGTGACTGAACCGGCATTTTGTTAAATTCCGCATGCCTGATCGTCGGCATTTCCTCCCCACTAAAGACCTTATAAATGCCTAAATTTATCTTTGTTACCGGTGGTGTCGTTTCCTCGTTGGGAAAGGGCATCGCTTCCGCCTCTATTGGCACGTTGCTGGCGTCCCGCGGACTCAGTCTTACCTTCATTAAACTAGATCCTTACATCAACGTTGATCCGGGTACCATGAACCCGATTCAGCACGGTGAAGTCTACGTCACCGAAGACGGCGCCGAGACTGACCTGGACCTGGGTCACTACGAACGGTTTGCCCGTGTACCCATGCGGCGCACCAATAACTTCACCACCGGACGTATCTATAGCAACGTGATTGCTAAAGAGCGTCGAGGTGATTACCTGGGGGCGACCGTACGGGTGATTCCCCATATCACCGATGAGATAAAACGTTGCATTCTGTTAGGCGCTGGTAACGCCGATGTTGCCATGGTCGAAATCGGCGGCACCGTGGGTGATATCGAGTCTTTGCCATTTCTGGAAGCGATTCGCCAGCTGGGTATCGAGCAGGGCCGTGACAACGCCATGTACGTTCACCTCACCCTGG
>JAESTY010000326.1 GCA_016763355.1 Immundisolibacteraceae bacterium | reverse complement strand
TGCTCTTCAATACCGGCAGACTGAATCAAAAATACAAAGGGACTAGAACTACCATCCATGATGGGAACTTCTGGGGCGCTGACATCAACCCAGGCATTATCAATGCCCAGCCCAGCAAACGCAGAAAGCAGATGTTCTACCGTCGAGATGGTCACCCCATTACGGGTTAAAGAGGTCGAGAGTCGGGTATCTCCAACATAGCTAGCCCGGGCAGGAATATCTATTGGTTCATCAAGATCAACCCGTCGAAACATAATACCGGTATCGGGTACAGCCGGTCTTAATGTCAGGTAAACCTTCTCACCTGTGTGCAAACCGACACCCGTCGCTTTGATCACATTTTTCAATGTTCTCTGCTTAACCACCAAGCTGTCTACCTACCCAAAAAACGATCGTTTATTACTGTCCGCGATACACCGCATGCGCACCCATTTACATCAGTGCTTCACGCGACCAACAGTTATGAATGCGAGATGGTATCACGGTGAACAGAGCCTGAGATAGCCCTATTCATACCCGCAATCAACCCGCTTCCCGGCAGCTAAAAACTATTAATTAAGTCGTTATTATCGACTCCTCTTTTTAACCTATCACCTGATCAAATTAGTCGGCCTGACGTCGCAAGAAAGCCGGAATTTCAAGGGTCTCTAAATCGGCCTCACCCAGGGGAGCGGGGATCTCAGCAATTAACGCAGCCTGGCGCACATTGGTTGGCGTATCTAACTCTGCGTAGTCAACCTGTACCGGGGCTGTATTGCTCACCACTGCCAGGGTTTGCTTTGGCGTCTCAAGCGCTTGGTCCTGCTGACGATTCAACCCGGTAGCCACCACGGTCACCCGCATTTCACCATTTGCATCCGGATCCAGTGAGGTACCTATCACCACGGTGGCATCCTCGGAAGCAAATTCTCGAACCACATTACCGACTTCTTCAAATTCACCAATCGACATATCAAGGCCAGCAGTGATGTTGATCAAAATACCGCGGGCGCCAGCCAGATTAATGTCTTCCAGGAAGGGACTACTCACCGCACTCTCGGCTGCGCATCTAGCCCGGTCCTCACCGCTGGCCGCCGCGCTGCCCATCATCGCCATACCCATCTCAGACATCACCGTTCGCACATCCGCGAAATCCACGTTTATTAAGCCCGGACGGGTTATCAGCTCAGCAATCCCCTGAACGGCCCCACGTAGTACTTCGTTGGCTTCTTTAAAAGCATTTAACAGGCTTACATTACGATCTAATTCGCTGAGCAACTTGTCATTAGGAACTATGATTAACGAATCCACTGTTTGCGCCAGGGCTTCTATGCCCATCTCGGCAACCTTAGCTCGGCGACTACCCTCAAAACTAAAAGGACGGGTTACCACTGCGACGGTGAGAATGCCCAATTCTTTTGCAAGTTCGGCAATTACCGGAGCTGCTCCGGTTCCGGTTCCACCGCCCATTCCAGCGGTGATGAACACCATATCAGCCCCAGCCAATGCTTCACTAATACGCTGACTATCCTCAAGCGCCGCAAGCCGACCAGTTTCTGGAGTAGCACCCGCGCCCAGGCCTTTAGTAATGTCACCGCCAATTTGTAGAATGGTTTCAGCACCTGAACCTTTTAGCGCCTGCGCATCCGTATTGGCAACAATAAATTCCACGCCGTCGATGGTTTCATTGAGCATGTGGCTGATGGCATTGCCACCACCGCCACCGACTCCAATCACTTTAATAACCGCGTTCTGCTCGTGGGTCTCAATCGTATTAAACATGGCAATACTCCCTCTTGTCACTCTGATGTTCCGGCCCATTTTGGGCTCGGAAGTGGTTGATCCTGGCTGATCTTAATCTCCATCCAGTTGTGGTTACTGCCATCAAAAATGTCCCTCGAACCAATTTTTCATCCGTGCCAATACCGCAGAAAATCCATTGATATTGGCACCATCAATTCCTTTTAATTTCTGGTCCCGTGCAAATAACAACAGGCCAACGCCGGTGGCGTGAATGGGATTGCTAATCACATCAGTTAAACCTGTTACATATTGGGGAATACCGAGGCGCACTGGCATATGAAAAACCTCTTCGGCGAGCTCCACCGCACCTTCCATTTTCGAGCTGCCGCCGGTCAGAACAATGCCTGACGCAATTAGGCTCTCGAGACCGCTACGACGTAACTCGGTTAGCACCAGCCCAAACAATTCGTCATAGCGGGGCTCAACTACCTCTGCCAGGGTCTGCCGTGCTAATCGTCTCGAAGGTCGATCGCCTACGCTGGGCACTTCAATGGTTTCGTCGGTGGATGCCAGTTGCGCTAATGCGCAGGCATATTGAATTTTAATTTGCTCAGCAAACTGGGTCGGTGTGCGCAACGCGACCGCTATATCGTTGGTAACCTGGTCGCCGGCTATCGGAATCACTGCCGTATGGGCAATTGCACCACCGATAAAAACAGCGATGTCCGTGGTGCCTCCGCCGATATCAACCAGACAAACACCGAGTTCACGTTCATCGCTAGTCAGCACAGCTTCACTTGAAGCCAGCTGTTCTAGAATAAAATCGTCGACCTCTAAACCACAGCGGCGTACACATTTAACGATGTTTTGGGCCGCACTGGCCGCACCTGCGACCATATGGACCTTGGCCTCAAGCCGGACACCTGCCATGCCAATCGGTTCTCGAATGCCTTCCTGGTCATCGATGATGTATTCCTGTGGCAACACATGGAGCACTTTCTGGTCCAACGGAATGGCCACTGCTCGCGCTGCATCAATCACCCTGTCCAGGTCTACCTGTGTCACCTCCCGATCTCTAATTGCGACTATGCCGTGGGAGTTCAGGCTGCGTATATGCGAACCTGCAATACCGGCATAGACGGAATGAATCTGACAGCCGGCCATCAGTTCAGCTTCTTCAGCAGAGCGCTGCATCGCCGATACGGTTGACTCAATATTAACGACTACTCCCTTTTTCAATCCCTTTGAAGGGTGGCTGCCAAGACCGATTACTTCAATCTCGCCGTCATCTGCCATCTCACCGACGATGGTGACGATTTTGGAGGTGCCGATATCCATAGCTACCAGTAAATTTTTGTCCTGCGCTCGTGTCATCGCCGGGTACCTTGTTCAACTTTTATTGTGTTGGGGGCAAATGCCACCGCTATGCCATCGCTGTAGCGCAGATCCACGCTAACGACTTTGTTCCAGTGGCTAGTTAACTGCTGCCGATAAACCCGAATCAATTGCTCCAGCGGGGCATGCTGCGGATCACCGCTAAAGACAATCACAATTCCATCCGCACCGCTTACCTGCCAAACACCACGACTATTGACCTCAATTTTGGTGATGCCGCCGGGCAACTCGATCAATGCCTGGCGCAGATACTTCAAACCGCTGGCCACATCCTGCTCACTACCTGCTGGTCCAAATAACGCCGGTAATCCAGCAAATTCATCGAGCTGATCTACCGAAAAAGCTATACCACTTTGATCCAGTAAATGCCCATCACCCCAGCGTGCCAACGGCTGGCGCTCACTAATATCAATCACTAATTGATCCGGCCAGCGTCGACTGATTTGCACATCTTTAACCCAGGGTATCTGCTCGACCAGATTGCGCAGACGCAGCACATCGACATCAAAAAACCCACCGGTCGTCGCCGGTAACAATTGCTGACGCATCTGTTGATGATCCAGGCGATAAAGATCACCGGTAACCTCAACCCTCGAGAGCGGAAACATGCGACCCGAATCGTCAGTAGACATCGCCATCAGCTCTGCCGAAACCATGCTGGCTAGCACGACCACAGTCAGCAATGACAACACCCACCATCGATATCGGCGCCACCATTGAGGTTTTCCCACTATAACCGGTAGTCCAAACATCGACGCTAGCGGTTGTTTTTCTACCGGCGTCCGGCTTGCGCCCCGTTGACGATGCCCAGGAATCGACAACTTAGCCATTGGCATCACCTACCGGGTCAATCAAATTTGGTTGATGGCTGAAACTGCTCTGTAAAATCCGTTCTATTAGTTCTTCAAGCTGCCAACCAAAAGCCCTGGCTGCCATTGGCACCAGGGAATGATCGGTGAGGCCGGGTACGGTATTGGCTTCTACTAGCCAGGGTTTGCCTTGACCGTCGACCATAAAATCAACACGACCCCAACCCGACCCACCTATCGCAGCAAAAGCCTGCATGGCCAGATTGGAGATAACTAACTCCGACTGCTCACTCAACCCTGACGGGCAGTGGTAGCCGGTCTGCTCAGAAGCATATTTAGCCTGATAGTCATAAAACCGATTAGGAGTGGTTATCTTAATTAACGGTAAAGGCTGACCCTGCACTATAGCCAGCGTGTACTCGTTGCCGTCAATAAACTGCTCTGTGATCACTGGCTGATCACACGCATCAGCCAACAACCAGGCGTCATCTAGCTGGGATTGCTCCTCAACCAACGAGATACCGACACTGGAGCCCTCGCTCACCGGCTTTACCATCAGTGGCAGACCCAACTCATTCGCCGCTGCATGGAGTTCTGATCGGCCGTTTACCTGCCGCCAGGCCGGGGTCGCCAAGCCTGCAAGATGCCAGATCGATTTACTCAGCTGCTTATTCATTGCCAATACTGACGCAGCGAGACCACTGCCGGTATAGGGTAATTTCAGTAAATCTAGAAAACCCTGCAAGGCACCGTCTTCACCACCGCGACCATGGATAGCGATGAACACTCGGTCAAACTCTGCGGCAATCGCTCTAGGGTAAAAATCCTGATCCAGGTCAACCAGTTCAGCTGAGATTCCGCGCGCATGCAAACCTTGCAGTACCGCCGCACCACTATTAAGAGACACTGCTCGTTCGGCAGAATCACCACCTGCGCAAACCGCCACGTGTCCATATTCTGTGGGTGATAGCCGCCCTAGGGTGTTCACTTCTTCACCCCAACGATATGGACTTCAGGGACCAGTCGAATGCCGCTAGCCTTTTCTACCCGGTCACCAACCAGTTCAATCAGCGTCTCTATATCTGTCGCGGTGGCACTGCCGTCGTTAACAATAAAATTAGCGTGTTTTTCAGACACACTGGCACCGCCAACCCGTGTGTTTTTCAAGCCAGCCTGGTCAATCAAACTCCCCGCGTGACCACCTTCCGGGTTACGAAATACCGAACCAGCACTGCGCTCAGTTAACGGCTGCGCCTGCTTACGCCAGCGCACGATCTCGCGGATCTGTTCGCGGATCAATGCGGGAGTTCCAGAAATCATTTGCATGTGAGCGGCCACAAACCACTCGCCAGGGGGGCCCTGCACGGACCGATATTCAACCTTAAATTCTTCTGGTTGGCGGATTCTGACGACCCCTAAACGATCAATGGTTTCTACGGCCACGACCTGTTCCCAGGTTGAACCATCGTGGGCACCCGCATTCATCGCCAGTGCACCACCAACAGAACCAGGAATACCGGCAGAGAACTCTCCACCGGCCAGACCGGCGTCTGCACAGAACCTCGCCAATCTCGCGCCGGTGACGCCACTCTCGACGCGGATGTTGCCGTCATCCATCATCTGTAAACCGGTCAAACTCCCCGCAAGGCAGATCACCAGGCCCGGGATGCCGCCATCCCTGACCAGGAGGTTACTACCCAGACCCAACCAGAGCGCCGGGGGCTTGCTGGTCGGTGACTGACGCAGATAACTGCACAGGTCTGCCAGATCCAGCGGTTGAAAAAACTGTTCTGCGGGACCACCGACCTGCCAACTCGTATGTTTAGCCATCGACTCATTGAGCCTTACCCGCTCATGGGCCACCATCTCTGCTGCCAGCATCACCGTCATGACCGGCTCCCTGCTTTGCGCAACGACTCATCGACCAATTCATTGACCATGGCGCCGATGCTGCCTGCACCCAGTGCTAACACCAGGTCGCCAGTTTTTACCAAAGGTTCCAGCCCATCAAACAGATTGATTTGGCCGCCTAAAAACACTGGATCGAGCTTGCCACGCTGGCGTATGGCTTTGGCCAAACTGGGCCCGTCTGCACCGCTAATTGGCGACTCGCCAGCCGGATAGACATCCAGCAACACGAGTAGGTCCGCCTCCGCGAGTTCTTTGCAGAACTCATCAAAAAGATCTCGGGTTCGACT